>DAOVNW010000101.1 GCA_030630095.1 Candidatus Omnitrophota bacterium | reverse complement strand
CTGAAGGTGAAGAATTATGAGAAGGCGATTGAGTTTTTGCGCAACGTTAAATCTCAAACTTCTTATTTTAACAAAGAGATTAATTTGGAAGAGATAGCCCGTTACCGTATGGCCGCGGCGTATTATAATCAGAATAAATTTTATGAAGCCAGAATCGTTTGTGAAGATTTCCTGAAAAAATTTTCCGCCAGCCGCCTGAAGTCCGACATTCAGGAACTTAATGTATTGACTTATGTGGAGCAGGAAAAGATAAAAGAATTGCTTGCTTCATACGGCCAGCTCGCAAAGGCTGATGAAAAAGGGAAAGAGGGGCTGAAGGTTGAGAAGACCATAGCCGGTTATTTTTACTCAAAAGGCGACTACAAAAAAGCGGCGGAGTTTTATGAAAAACAAGTTGATATTAGCAAGGGGGTTTTTGAAGAGGAAAATCTGTTCAATTTGGGGAATTCGTATTTTTACCTGAATGACTTTTCTAAGGCGGCAGAGGTGTATAAAGTCTTTCTTAAGAAATTTCCAGACAGTTCCCGGGCGTCGCAGGCGGCTTTCAGGCTGGCGTATACTTTTTCAGCTGAAGGCAACTATAAAGCCTCCCTTAAGCTGTATAAGACAATAGAAAATAACTTTAAAGATGCCGATTATATGGATCTGGTGGCTAATATAGGCTGGTGTTATTTTAAACTGGATGAGAACTCCGAAGCGCTTAAATATTATGAGAAGTTTGTTAATACCTTTCCTCAGAGTAAAATGCTTCCGATTGTTTTGCTTGAGATAGGCAACATTTATTACAGTGACAGCCGTTTTACCCAGGCCGTCAAGTATTACCGGCAGGTAGTTGAAAAATTTGCCGGTGAAGAAGTTGCTCCGGCGGCCCTTTACCTCCTGGGGAGAAGTTATGCTTATAGCGGTGACACTGAAAACGCCAACAAGCAGTGGAGGAGATTGTTCCGTGATTACCAAGGGGCGGATATGGCTAAAAAAGCCGGCCTTGAACTGATAGAAAGTTCGTTTAAAAGTAAAGAATATCAAAGCGCCTTTGACACCGGCAGGAATTTTTTGAATGCCTACCCCGATGACCCATTGGCTGGCGGGGTAATAAAACAGATGTTAGACTTTTATCTCGAGCGCAAGAAGTATGATGAGGGACTTGAGTTTTTCGGCTGTTTAACTAAAGACTATGGGGATAACACAGTACTTCTCATAGAGTTGTACGCGGGTTCAGGGGAGTTGTATCTGGCAAAGAAGCTTAATAAGAAAGCTTTCGAATCCGTGAAAAAAATATTTCTTTTAACTGATAACTTTTCTAAGGCAGTGCCTTCAGAGAGCAGTATCTATGCCATCGGGAGCATTTTGCTGGCTGCCGACAGCCGGCGTGAAGCGATGAACTTCTATGAGCTGATAGGCTCAAAAGCGGAAAACGAAGAGATGCTTAAAGCCTGCCTCTTAGGTAAAGGGGAGATTTATCTCAAATCAAAAGATTACCAGCAGGCCGGAGAATTTTTTAAGAAGCTAATTAATCAGTATCCCCGCTCAGAATTCGCGCTTGAGGCTAATATAGGGCTGGCAGACAGCTTGTATTATCGCGATATGCTTGATGAGGCGCAGGAGATATATAGCCGCGTTATAACTACTTATAGAGATAACGGGACGGTTAAAGCGTATTATAGATTGGGACAAATTTACTTTGATAAGAGTAAGTATAAAAAGGCGCTGGCTTGCTGCCAACATATTATTGTTTTTTGTCCAGATATAAAGGAATGGGCTGCCAAATCCTTCCTTATGGCCGGCCGGTGCCAGGAGGAATTGGGCGTCCGCGACAAAGCCGCTTCATTGTATAAGAAACTAATCAGTAATTATCCGGATATCGAAGAAGCGGAGACTGCTAATCAAAAGTTGAAAGGTTTAAATATTAAGTAATGAAACTAAGTAAGAACATTTTGCTTTCTTTTTTTCTAATCGGGGCTATAATATTAAAAAGTACTTACGCCTTTGCCCTGGATAAAGTTATTTTAAAAAGCGGCAAGGTAATAAAAGGGGATATTATAGGGGCTGATGATAAAGAGGCGCTTATTCAGTCTCCTGATAAGAAGGTCATCTTTACGGTACTTTATAAGGATATTAAAGAGGTTAATTTTCCTAAGCCCCAGCTTATGCTTTTAGCCGACAACAATTATTTCCTGGGTAGTTATGAAAAGGCTTATAAGGAATATCTGGAGGTAATGGGTAAGTACGGCCCTTTGAGTTGGGGCGCCCAGGCGTATTTGAAGGCGGCCAACTGTTTAATTGAATTGGGGCAGGTTGAAAAGGCGGTAAGAATGCAGGAGGAGTTTATAAAGAAATATCCTTCTGCCGGAAATATCAGTGATTTTAAATTGAACCTGGCCAACTTATTTTTTAAGGACGGCAAGCAGGATAAGGCGATAAAAATATACGAGGAGTTGGCCTCTTCAGGCGGCGACGCGCAGCCGGGCGAGATTAATTTTAAACTGGGTGAAATTTATTTTGGAGAAGGCAGCTTTGAGAAGTCGTTAATTTCCTATTTGAGGGTCATTGTTCTTTATCATCAGGTTAAGTGGGCAAGAGAGGCTAAATTTAAAAGCGGCCTCTGCTATGAAAAGTTAGGCGATGACCTAAGAGCGCTTAAAACATATAGAGAGTTTATTAAAGAGTTTCCTCAGGGTGAGTTTTCTGCTGAATCAAAAGAAAAAATAAACAGTCTTAAGAAAAGGAGAAAGGGAAATGCTGAAAAGGACAAGCAGGGATAATCTTAAAAGAGCGGTTTTTGTTTTGATGCCGGTTTTTTCATTGGTAGTCTGCGCTAATGTTTACGCGCGGGACGCGGCGGCGGGAGGCAAGGGTTTGACCTTTTGGCGTCTGATATTTAACGGCGGCTGGGTAATGGCGGTTATTGGCCTGTTGTCCATTGTAGCTTTGACTCTGATTATTGACCTTTTTTTCAGGCTGCGTTCCTCAAAGATGATTCCCGCGGGCTATTTAGATGGTGTGAAGAAAACTTTAAAAGCGAGAGATCTGAAAAAGGCCATTCAGGAGAGCGAACTGCAGGGCAGTTTTATGTCCAATGTTATTCTGTCCGGCTTAAAGAAGTGCGGCCAGGACTTAAAAATGGTGCAGGAGGCGATGGCTGAGGCGGGAGCCAAGGAGGCCGTTGGCCTTCAGCAAAGAGTAAATTATCTTTCTACTATTGGTACTACCGCGCCTATGCTTGGACTTTTAGGTACGGTGTTGGGTATGATCCAGGCGTTTAACATTATTGCTTATGAAGCAGGACTGGGAAAGCCCACGGCTTTAGCCGGGGGTGTAGCTCAGGCACTTGTTACGACCGCCTTTGGCCTGATAGTTGCTATTCCGGCTATGGGCTTTTTCTTTTACTTCAGGAACAGGCTGGAGAAGGTTGTTTTCGAGGTTGAAATAAACGCTGGTGACATTAGCCTGTATCTGGGCAGGAAAAACAGTTAGAGAGATATAAGATGAGATTTTTAAAACAGGATAAAAAACAAGTTGGATTTCAGATGGCTCCGATGATAGACGTGGTTTTTCAGCTGCTCATTTTTTTTATGAGTGTCTCAACTTTTCATCAGCTGGAGACTGAGAAAGATATTAAAATTCCGGTTGCTGATGAGGCGAAGTCTTTACAGGAGGCCGCGCAAAATCTAATTGTTAACATAAAAAAAGACGGGACGATAATTATAAATCAAATCATTTACCGGCCGGAGCAGATAGTAGCTATACTTGTTGATTTGCCTCTTAAGCATGTGCATCAGGCGATTATCATCAGGGCTGATAAAAATGTGTCCCACGGCCGGGTCTCTGAAGTTATGAGTGCCTGCGCGGCGGCAGGCGTGTGGGATGTATCTTTTGCCGCTTTTCAGGAAGAACCCAAATAGGCGAGGTTTAGAGAAGATGAAGTTTTTGCCCAAAGACGATGAGGAGATTGGTTTTGAGTTAGCTCCGATGATTGACATAGTTTTCCAGCTCTTGATTTTCTTTATGTGCGCTTCAAGTTTTTTTGTCGCTGAAAGCCAGCTTAATGTAAATCTGCCTACCTCTGTCAGCACCCAGAAAAAACAGGTGGTGTCGGTAGACGTACTGATAAACGTTTTGTCTGATGGAACGGTGCTGATGAATGAGAAAAAGTACGATAGTTCGGAGTCGAAGGATTTGCCGGAGTTAAAAGGGATATTGTTGAGCCTGTCTGAGAGCTTTGAAGATCAGCCGGTTATTATCAGTGGAGATTGGAACACGCGCCATGAACGTATAGTTGACGTATTAAATGTTTGCGCGGCCGCCAATATTAAGTCAGTATCTTTCTTAATTCCGGAAAAAACTATCAGCAGAATGCGGAAAAATAAATGAAATAAAGAATAATATGAAAGAAAAACCATATCCTTTAATAATCGCGGTAGCAATCCATGCAATCTTGCTTTTATGTTTGGCTAATATTTTAATTGTCAAGCCCAGCGTAAGAAAGATTCTTTTTGATGCCAAACTTATTTCGAGTAAAGACGTAGGCCGGCCCACAGAGAGGCAAAAACATGATGCTGTGGTTTCAAAAAAAGGAAT
>DAOVNW010000089.1 GCA_030630095.1 Candidatus Omnitrophota bacterium | reverse complement strand
TTGAGAAAAAAATAGGCCAGCATGAGTGGACAAGCCACTCTGCGTATATGAAGAAAAGCAGGCGTCCGCAATGGCTAAAGACAGAGGACGTCTTAATGGAATTTAATCAGTTTGAAAAAGAAGCCATGCGGCAATTAGACGCATTTGTCAAAGAGGAAACGCTGAAAGAGTTATCTGCTATATTAAACGGAGTTAAATGGCCGGCAATTCTTGGGGGAGAAACATTTAAAGCCGGTATACGAGAGAAACTACGGGGCAAGAGAATAGAAAAGGGAGAAATTCCACAATATCGAGAAAGCATGAGAACCATCTCAGCCAGCGAAGCAATAAAAATGTTTGAGAGCAAAATCGGAGAAAAAGGTATTTTTCTGCGAAAGAAAAACAAAAAATACATTCTGAAAAGAAAGGCCGCGGCATATATATGCAGACAATATTTGTATATACCGTGTCATGATATTTGCGCTGTACTTGGCGGGATATCATACGCGGCGCTTTCAAAACAATTTCGTTTGGCAGCAGAGGAAATCAAAAAGAAAGAAGGGTGTTATCAGGATTTTAAAAAGATGGCAGAGATGCTTAAGTTAAAAGTTAAGACTTGATCCCTTGACTCTTGCTAATAGAGGTGTATAATAAATACCATGAGGCAAAAGGCGTTATTAGGAGAAATCCTCCTTAAAGAAGGTATTATAGAAAATAAGCAGCTGCAGTTGGCTGTAAGTAGGCTAAAGGAGGCCAACCAGCGCATAGGCCGGATTTTAATAGAGCTTGGTTTTGCTACCGAAGAAGATGTCCTTAGAATGCTCGCCTTTCAATTGGGCATACCTTACCTTAAACTCTCCGGCATAGAGATAGACCGGTCCGTAATAGCTAAGATACCTGTAAAGTTTGCCTCTCTCAATAAACTCATTCCCCTCAGCATGGATGACGACCTTCTAAAGATAGCTATGGCCGACCCCATGGACATTCATACGCTGGATGACCTTAAACTTCTACTGGCCTGCGAGGTGAAGCTGGCTGTAAGCAGTGAAGATGAGATTGTAAAGGCCATCAGGAAACATTATGGCGTGGGCGCGGATACAATGGAGAAGATGGTTGAGGCTACCGCGGACGAGCTTGAGCAAGAGGCCTTAAAGGCCGATAAGGTTGAAAACAAAGAAGAGCTGGCAGAAGATGCCTCGGTTATTAAATTTGTAAATCAAATTATTGCCGAAGCCTATAACGACAGGGCGACGGATATTCACTTTGAGCCCTTTGAGGATGAGTTGAGAATAAGATACCGCATTGACGGTGTCCTTCATAAAATCACAACCCCCCAGAGCATCAGGCATTTTCAATCGGCCATTATTTCAAGAGTAAAGATTATGGCGGATTTGAATATAGCTGAAAAACGCCTGCCGCAGGACGGACGGGTAACAATGAATTTGCCCGAGGGGGAAATCCATTTAAGAGTAGCTACCATTCCCACCATCTTTGGGGAAAATATCGATATAAGAATACTGCCCAAGGGCAAAATTGTGTTTGGCCTTAGACAGCTGGGCATGTCGGACTTTTATTTAAAACAAATGTTTTCTTTGATAAGCAGGCCCCATGGCATTATTTTAGTTACGGGGCCGACCGGCTCCGGCAAGACCACCACCCTCTACGCCTCTTTGAGCAAAATTAACTCGGCAGATAAAAAGATAATAACCGTGGAAGATCCTATCGAGTATCAGTTGAAAGGCGTCAATCAAATACAGGTGAAACCGAAGATAAGTTTAACATTTGCCATGGGGCTGCGCTCTATCTTGAGAATGGACCCCGACATTATTATGGTAGGAGAGATAAGAGACTCTGAGACGGCTGAAATCGCCATACGTTCCGCCTTAACAGGGCATCTGGTTTTCAGCACTCTGCACACTAACGATGCCGCCGGGGCGGTTACCCGCTTGATCGATATGGGCATAGAACCCTTTTTGGTGTCATCGTCTATAAACGCGGTTTTGGCTCAGAGGCTGGTGAGAGTTATTTGCGAGGACTGCAAAGAGAGCTATCGTCCGGAAGGGATTTTTCTGGATGAGATAGGTTTTAAAACGGCGCTTAAAAAAAGAGGGCTTAAAAACAGTACTTTCTATAGAGGAAGAGGCTGTGAAAAGTGTATGCGTACAGGCTATAAAGGCAGAACAGGAATATACGAACTGCTCATAGTTAGTGACCGGACAAAGAGGCTGATTCTCCAGCGAACCCCCACCGAAGCTATTAAAGAGGATGCGGTTAAACTGGGTATGAAAACTTTGAGAGAGTATGGCTGGGACAAGGTTATAGAGGGCGTGACCACTATTGATGAGGTACTGCGTGTAACCGAGGCAGAGTTAAATTATATAGACTAAACGGTTGATAAAAAATGGGGCTATTTATTTACAAAGCGAAAGACAAAACCGGCCGGCTCATAAGCGGTACAATTGAGGGCACAGGTACGGGGTCAGTGGTTGCCGCGCTTCATGCAAAGGGATATTTTGTTGTTTCGGTTGCCGCCGGCGAAAAACCGGTTTCTCCGTCTGTAAAAGAAAATTCGCGGCTGATTTTTAAAAGGATAAACGCTAATGAATTAGCTGTTTTTATGAGGCAATTGTCAAACCTGACAGAAGCGGGCATACCTCTCGCGAGATGTCTCTCGGTTTTAATTAAGCAGACCGAAAATAAAAGGCTGAAGGAAATAGTCGGATGTTTAAAGAACGATGTAGCGGACGGTAAGGCGCTTTCTGAAGCTATGGCCGGGCATCCGCTGGTATTTTCTAATCTCTACGTAAATATGATAAAGGCGGGGGAGTTAAGCGGGACGCTGGAAGCGGTTCTATCAAGATTGGCTGACTTTGCTGAAAAAGAGGAGGCCTTGAAAGAGAAGCTCAAAACAGTCTTTATTTACCCGGCGGCTATGGCAGTGGTAGCTATGGCAGTGGTTATTTTTCTTTTGCTTTTTGTTATGCCCAGGTTTGTCTTGATGTTTGAAGATATTGGCCAGGCTTTACCCCTGCCTACGCGGATTTTACTTACCGGCAGTAACTTTTTAAAAAATTACTGGTGGTTTTATCTACCCGTTTTTTTCGCGGCCGTTCTTATTTTCAGGCAGATAACAGCTAAAGAAAAGGGGAAGGAAGTTTTTGAACGCCTGAAACTGAAAATGCCCTACTGGGGGAAGGTATCCAGAAAGATGGCCGTCGCCGGATTTTTACGAACCCTCAGCGCCTTGATAAAAAATGGTGTTCCTATTCTTAACGCTTTGGCTATGACCAAAGAAACAACCGTCAGCAGGGTTTTTTCTTCAGAGATGGTCAGGCTCTACGATGAAGTAAAAAAAGGGAAGAGCTTAGCCGGAGCGCTCTCGGTCAATAAGGAGTTTCCTTCTATGGTGAGTGATCTGGTGGCTGTCGGGGAGGAGACAGGCCGGCTTGAAGATTCTTTGATGAGGGTTGCTGTTTTTTATGAGCAGGAAGTAGAAAGCTCTCTCAACAGATTAACCTCCCTGCTGGAGCCGGCGGTGATTTTAATAATGGGGGCGGTGGTTGGTTTCGTGGTTTTGGCTATGCTGCTTCCGGTTTTTGAGATAACAGCCGTTATTAACTAAAGAAGGAGTAGATAAGCGATGAGAGATTTAGAAAAGAACCGGGCTGGAGCAATAGAAGCAGGCGGAGGTTTTACGTTAATAGAGTTAATGTTAGTTGTAATAATTATTGGCATTTTAGCTTCGGTTGTTTTTCCGAGATTTGTCGGGCGCACCGAACAAGCCTGCCGGGCCGCCGCCAAACTGCAGATTAAAAATATATCTCTGGCGCTGGAAACTTTTGAAATGGATAACAGCCGCTTTCCGACGGCCGAAGAGGGGCTTCAGGCTCTGAGGGTTGATCCGGGCAGCACCAGGGACTGGAGGGGGCCGTATTTAAAAGAGAAGGTTCCCGCGGATCCATGGAAGAATCCCTATATTTATTTGTATCCGGGCTTACACGGCGATTATGATTTAAAATCTTACGGCCCGGACGGCAGTGAAGAAGGCGGAGATGATATTGAAAGCTGGGCATTGGCCGATTAGTTTTGGCAGGCGTTAAAAGGGTTTTCAGGCGGAGGAAATTTTTGAGCTTTTTTATTAAGCGCTTACAGGCGGAAGATAATAATCGGGCCGTTACTTTAATAGAGCTCATAGTAGTGATGGTCATCATCAGTGTAATAGCGGTTACGGCTCTTCCTTCTTTTAGCAGGCTTTTTAAAAAAAGCGCGCTTGACGCCTCTATTAGAGATGTCAGTCAAACCCTGATTTATGCCCATCATCGCGCCGTTTTCGAGGAGGTAATCTGCCGGGTAAATTTTGATATTGAAGGCCGCCGCTACTGGATCTCTTTAGGAGATCAAGCATCCGGTCGGCCGCCGGCCCGAAAAAAGTTAAGCGAAAATATTACTTTAACAAGGATAGTTGCTTTTGGCGTCGAAAGAACAAGCGCTCCCCGCAATTTTATAACATTTAGGCCGGACGGCACCGCTGACAGATACCTGCTCTATTTCGAAGACAGCCGGGGAAACATTTATACTATTATGACTATGAGTTCAACCGGCCAGGTTAAAACCTTTAACTACAAATATGAACCTAAAATTTATAAAGCGCCGCGCTTATAAAGCGCGAGGCGCCGTTGATAATGCAATCCGGGCATTTACCCTCATAGAAGTTATGGTGGCTGTAGCTATTCTGTCTTTGAGTTTAGTTTTAGTCATTCAGGTGTTTTCCACCTGCTTGCGAGCCGTCAAAAGTTCTTCTAATCTAAGCAAGGCGGCTATCCTTGCCCAAAGCAAGCTTAATGAGATTGAAGTTATGGGTTTGTATGAAAAGCCGGCCGGCCGGGGTGAATTTGAAGGAGTGGCTTC
>DAOVNW010000047.1 GCA_030630095.1 Candidatus Omnitrophota bacterium | reverse complement strand
TTTAACAAGCGGGAAAAAATATCGTACGCCCTTTCGCCCCGGCCGGACTGCTCCACTACCATCGGAATAAGATGTTGCGCCCTTTCAACCCCCTGCATCTCTTTCATCTCTACCTCCTTGCTTCATTAACAATATAGTCTACGGTTTTCTTGTGGCGAATCTCATCTTTTAACCTTTCAAGAGAACCTTTTTCCGCTATGTAACTTTTAACCTTTTCTTTATCTGTCTTATTTTGTCCGGCAATCCTCTCATAGGCGGACTCCAGATCATCATCGCCGCAATTTATATTTTCCACCTCCGCGATTTTATCCAGGAGAAAATAAATCTTAACTTGCTTTTCGGCATCAGCTTCGGCATTCTTTTTCAAATCACCCTCTTTGGCCGCTATAACCTCTTCCTTAAGCCCCTGATGCTTAAGCCGCGCCTTTACATTTTCAAATATTTGTTCAGCCTCTTTCTTGATTAAAGAAAGCGGAACGTCTATGGGGTTGTGCTTTAACAACTCCTCGGCTGTCTGCCTGTCAACATCCATCTCAATCTCATTTTCTTTTCTTACCTTTATATCATCCCTGATAGCCTCTTTCAATTTATCAAGCGAATCGTAATTCCCCAACCCCTTAATAAACTCCTCATCCAGTTCAGGCAGGCTTTTTTCCTTTATTTCCTTAACGCTGACTTTAAACACAGCCTTTTTACCGGCAAACTCAGCCTTAGGGTACTCTTTGGGAAGATTCAAAGTACCTTCTACTATATCGCCGACCTTCCGGCCGATTAATTTTTCAATAATCTCCTTGGGGCCGCCTTCGGTTTCATTAATTAAAAACCATGCTTTTTCCTGCTTTTCGGTTTTGCCGTCCGCCTCAAACTCATAATCAGCTGTCACATAATCACCTTTTTTCACAGGCCTTGAATCTATGGTCTTATATTCGGCAAACCTGTCCCGCAAAAGGTCAAGTGATTTTTTCACCTCTTCATCCTTAATCTCAAACTTCTTTTTGGTAATATTCAGACCTTTATATTTTTTCAGCTTTACGTCCGGTTTTACATCAATAACAGCTTCAAAGTACAGCGGCTGATTATCAACAAACTTAACCTGGCTTATCTCAGGATAAGAAACCGGATACAGGTCATGTTTTTTTACAGCCTCTGAATATGTTGAAGGGATCAGTTTTTGTAAAACCTCGTCCTTTGCCGTCTTAGAGTGGTACTGCTCTAATAAATTCCGCGGAGCCTTACCTTTCCTAAAGCCCGAAATTTCAGCCACCTTCCCAATCTCTTTATAAACCGCGTCAAACTCCCGCTCTACTACATCAATAGGAACCTCTATCCGAAGAATCTTCTTACAAGGATTTACGTCTTTAATTTCTATTTTCATTTGGGGCCCCCTATAGTTTAAACTGGAGCGGGAGACGGGATTCGGACCCGCGACATCAACCTTGGCAAGGTTGCACTCTACCACTGAGCTACTCCCGCGAATATGCTAATTTACTGCATACAAAACTTTTTTACTTAACTGGTGCCGGAGAGAGGACTTGAACCTCCATGGGTTGCCCCACATGATCCTAAATCATGCGTGTCTGCCAATTTCACCACTCCGGCAAATTAGCAAATCGCATATGGCAAATCGCAAATTGTTTATGCCATTCGCTATTAGCCTTTTAGCCAATTTGGTACCCGCACAAGGAATTGAACCTTGAACCTTGGGCTTAAGAGGCCCCTGCTCTGCCAATTGAGCTATGCGGGCAAAATTTCTATTATAATCTAACGAAGCTGTTATTATACAACAACTCTTATCGCAGGTCAAACATTTTTGAAAAAAATTCCCCACCAGCGAAGCTATATAATATTTTTCCTATACGCCAAAAAGCCGTATATCGTATGTCGTAACACATACCGCGCAGTATCATTTCTTATGTTTTATGCTTTTATGCTTTATGCTTTTATGTTTTATGCTTTCCTATACGCTATCCGCTATATGCTATACGCTAATAACTGGCGCGCCCGGCAGGAGTCGAACCTGCAACCCTCGGATTCGAAGTCCACCGCTCTATCCAATTGAGCTACGGGCGCAAATATAGCATATAGCTTATAGCATATGGCTTATAGCTACTGACTAATTTAAAGTCTTTTTAAAAGAACAAATTTTTTATATTTTTTTGAAGTATCATAATATCCAAAAAAAACCGCGATGTCAAGCACAACCGCAGTAATCTTTATGCCATTTATTTAGAATTCATTTTTGCGTTTAAGGCTTATTGTTGTTCCAATCAAAATACATGTAATTCCGCCCAAAAAACAAAACCAATAACCTCGATTCCGAATAGCCGTTCGTATTTTATCCTCTTTATAAACCACACGTCCATCTTTTATAA
This sequence comes from Candidatus Omnitrophota bacterium, assembly GCA_030630095.1. Lineage (GTDB taxonomy): Bacteria > Omnitrophota > Gorgyraeia > JAGLLT01 > JAGLLT01 > JAGLLT01. The sequence goes on along the minus strand of DAOVNW010000047.1, from coordinate 4,957 downwards.
TTTGCTGTCCATTTGAATCAAGCATTGGTTTTAAATAGATTCCGTTGTACATAAACTTAGGGCTAATTAGAATAAGAACGATACCAAAAACTATAATTAGCCATACTTTTTTCATCGCTTATCTTTCCGCCTAACAAGGAAATTCTATTATAAACCTCTTAAATTATCAATTTTTACTTGATTATTGTTGCTTTAATGCCGAACTTTGCTTCCTCGGCGGTGCAATGGTATAAAAATCCCGCGGCCCGCAAGGGCAAAAAAAGCGGCCATTTATTATACTCAAAATAAATAACCGCCGTCTCAAATTGGGGTGAGCGAGGGGATTTGAACCCCCGGCCTCCGGAGCCACAGTCCAGCGCTCTATCCAACTGAGCTACGCCCACCAATGGCGCGCCCGGACCGACTCGAACGGTCGACCCTCTGCTTAGAAGGCAGATGCTCTATCCAACTGAGCTACGGGCGCAAAATAGCATATAGCTTATAGCATATGGCTTATAGTTACTGACTAATTTAAAAACTTTTTAAAAGAGCGAATCTTTTTAACAAGTAACTCTGCTTTTTTATAAAATTTTAACCTTTCTTTTTCTGTAATATACTCTCTCTTTGCTGCAAAGTATAAAAGGTTAACTGTTTCAAAAGCTGACGCTAAACTTATATCCAAAAAGGAACTAAAATTCTTCTTAGTTGCAGTACCTGACCCTTCAGCAATATTATTTGATATTGATAGAGCGGCTCTCTTCAGCTGATCAACTAAATTGAACCTCTCATCTTTTGGCAATCCTTTTGCTAATTCATATAAACCATCAGCATATTCAATTGCCAGTTTCCATATATCTAAACTTTCAAATCTAAACATTATTTTCTTAACTATTTACACTTGGCCATATGCTATTAGCCATTAGCTAATTTGGTCGGGGTGAGAGGATTTGAACCTCCGGCCCCCTGCTCCCAAAGCAGGTGCGCTAGCCAAACTGCGCTACACCCCGAATATAGCTAAAAGCTTAAAGCGAAAAGCTAAAAACGATAGTTAAAAACTTAAATCAAACATCAAAAAACGCAAATCCAAATAAATAAAATACCCAAAAAAATAAAACTAAAAGCTCAAAGCGAAAAATGCAAAACTATAGTTAAAAATTCAAAATAATCAAAACGGCCTTTGCTTTTCATTTTCTAATTTTTATTTTTAATTTTAAACTATGGTTTTTAGCTCTACGCTTTTAGCTTTACGCTTATTAAGGCAGATAATTATAGCAATATACCCCATCAAAGTCAATAAAAAGTTGGAGAAACAGCAAGGAGATTGTTTTAAAAAAGATAGATTAGTGATGATATCAAGCGGAGGTCGTTTTTTTCAACGCCTTTTGGGGGGTTAGAATTGTAGTCTTCAATGAAGCTTAACTTTAAAGATAATTTATCGCTAATTGGATTTTCCAGAGAGGTTTCACTATGTAGTCTATATTCACCAAAACTGCTCAAAGCGGGATAGAAAAACACATCTTGTGTAATTCTCGCTTTAGCGAATATCCTCTTCTCCAGATAGCCTCTACAGATAGAGATAAATTCATCATTATCCCCTTCTGTCCTGAAATTCGTATGCTCTATGCCCAGAGCGGCTTCGGCCATTAGTTTCCAGTCCGCCTCGTCACTAAACCAATAGCCCAACCCAACAGAAGGTATCAGTCTATAATCTATATCGGCAAACCTGTCATGATCAGCCTCAAGTTTGTAAAAATTATACCACTTCTTGTCCTCTCCAAAGCTAAAAGCGTAGCGCCCCATCCCGGACCACCTTTGAGCATCCATCTCCTGATTAGACGAGGAATAAAAGGTATCAGCTTTCAGAGTCACCTCATCACTGTCCGTCTTCCTGCCGGCATAAAAGCCCATAGTCACCTGGGAGCTTTCAGAGTTCCCGCGGGAGTCATTATAGCCCAGGCTTATTTTCTTCTCCCACAGCACAGCAGGCTCTTTTTTCTCGGCCAAATCCGCTTTACTTTCCTTCTCTTTATCAAGAGAAATCCGCTCAATAAACTCCCTCCTGACAGAGATGCCTCCCAAAGCCTCAGTCTCTATCACTACCGTATCTTCGCTCTCTTCTACCACCCGGCCGCTTATCCTGTCATTGTTTTTCAGATAAATCTCATCAGCAGACAGTTCAACTTCTGCCGCGGCAAGACAGACACTAAACACAATTATCACGCAAACAAATATCCCGTTTTTCATTTTTCCTTTTTTGAAGTATTAAATAATAAAAAATACTACTACTTTTTGCGAAACCTTTTAATTACCAGCATCCCGCTTGACAAACTTAACAAAGTAATAATAAAGGAAGGTTCAGGAACAGGGCTTCCCGGGTGAAAATACACACCTTCAAACACCATCCAGTCCCAATATGCGCCGTTAAAAACATAACCGTTGGTCGCGGTAATATCCAAAAACGGCCACCACTCAACACCGTTGGCATCTGTAACCGACAAAACAGTACCACCGTCCCAGCTCATCCAACTACTCAGCGAGCTGGTTGTATCCCATGTATCCCAGATAGCAAAACCGCCTACTGTAATGTTCTGCCAGTCGCCATCATAAATTTTTATCTGAAACATACTATCCTGATAACCATAGCCAACAACCGAATGGCCATACCAGTCATCACCGCCCTGCCATTCAAATAAGTCAAGCAGCATAGGGCTTCCCGCGTCTATCTCATTTTTATACGCGTCCCAGCCGAATGTACCGGAAAAATAAGTTACATCATCCAGCCAGCTGTCAGAGTAGTATCCCTCATTAACAGCGGTTGCCGGATTATCCCACAGCGCGTAATCCCTGAGGCCTGTAGGTATATTATTTGACCAGGTTCCTCCATCTCCCAGCCCTTCCGCGGAGCGTGAAGTATGCATAAAGTCGGCAATACAGTTATCACTGTGACCGCCCGGATTTGAGTCAGGCGTACCCGAATAGTCCGCGATGTGCTCAGGGCTGGCTACCATATTCTGGGCCGCCGCGTTCCAGGTCGATATATCACCATCAACTAAATTAGACCAGTTTCCACTCGGATGGCTGTCCCAGTATCCAAAGAGCATGCCGCCCGAGGTAGGCGAACAGCCATGATACCAGTTATACTGCGGAACACCGCTAATCGGATTAGCGCCCATCTGAATTATTTCATCGCCAATCCGGCTAATATCAACATCCGCTGATACACCAAATGAACAATATAATAACATTACTACCGCAATAAATACGCTTATTGCTTTTTTCACAGCAGTCCTTTAAGTTATTTATAAGTCGCGTAAATAGTGATTAATTATATATTACAACTTACCAATTTGTCAATAAATTTTTCTTCTTCTTACCCCAAAAACACTAAACAACCCAGCACTTAAAAGTAAAATAGTTCCCGGCTCAGGAATGACATTAACAGAAGCTCCGGATGTCGAAATAAGGATTTGATCTCCGGCGGCATTCATTACATAGGTATCGGGATAACCTCCCATGCCTGCGCCAAAAAACTCTAAAGCAGTCTGCCCTAAAACATCCTGGGCCTCAAAGGTAATGGTAGCAAAGATGCCGCAGGGAGTTATGTCTGTCCAATCTGACCAGCTGCGCCTCGCGTCCCACGCAATTTCTCCGGCTATGCCGGCATCGTTGGCATTATCGAACATCCCCGGATCACCCGGTAAATCAAAAGGAATATGATATAGTCCGTCTAAGATGTTAATGCCTTCTGTTATCCAGTTGCCGCTGTCAGTATCTACCACATTTAAGAGGTTTTCATCATACTGTATCCAGATACCGATAGCCACTAAGCCTTCGGAGCCAGCATTATCCAGAACTACATCAACATCAAACTGCTCTCCCCTGCCAACCTCTAATGTGTCCGATAATGTGTCCGAAACCAAAGTTATGCTGACAGCACCGCAAGCTGCCGGCAAAGTCAACATTATTAAACTAACTGTAAAAAATAACCTAAAAACAATTTTACACATTTTTTTTCCTCCTTATTCTTCGCCTTGTTTTAACCAGTTGGTTCTTAAGATAATTAAATCACCCGTACCAATAGACCCGTCGTTGTTAAAGTCCGCGCGCTCATCCCAATTATCATCTCCCGCCTTACTTAGCCAGGCATGCTTAACAATAACCATGTCGCCTGAAGCAACTGAGTTGTCATTGTTGGCATCTCCGCCGAGGAGAGTGAAGTCCACATTCGAGATAGCTTCACCTTCTACAGTGATAACTTCATTTTTAACCCTTAGGGTGTTAGAGCTTTTGGCGGTGAGATCGTAGGTGCCTTCCGGAATATTTGATAATGTATAATTACCTTCACTATCACAATAGAGCTGATAGGTTTTTATGGGTAGAACCTGCCCTGGATTTCTTAGTTCAAAGGTAATAAGACAACAATGGTCGGCACGGCCTTGAAGAGTAATGCGGCCGCTGCAGCTGCCGGTTTCATCATAGTCATCCGTTGTAGTAGTAAATTCTCCTTCATAGGTGTATTCTTTGTCACCCTCGATGAAAGCGTGTATTTGGAAGTAATACTTCGTTGCCGGCTCAAGATTGTAAAGTTCCATTTTATGCTGGGTGTTTAAATTGTAATCTTCGAGTGTATAGCCATAGTCTATGGTTGTGCCATACTCTATAACTGCTGTCGCGGGTTTATTTGTCTGCCAGTTAATTTCTACCCAAGTGCCGTGAGGAGTAGTTTGAACAGAAGAAATAAATGAACCAAAAGCGTAGAGCATACCATCATAAGAACCCACAAAAACCTTGCCATTAGCTATAGCGAGTGAAGAACCATGCATGCCACCCACTATCGTATGATTCCAGATTTCAGTTCCTGTCTCTTCATCCAAGGCATAGAGCTTGCTATCACCGGAACCGATAAAGACTTTGCCATCGGCTACCGTGGGAGAAGAGCAAACATCATTTCCTATATCATAACTCCAGATAAAACTTC
>DAOVNW010000038.1 GCA_030630095.1 Candidatus Omnitrophota bacterium | reverse complement strand
CAACTAGGAAACTTCGTATTGGCCTAAATAAGGGTATCTTTGATGAAGAAGCCCTACCAGGGCTAAATTGGTTAATGGCACTTTTATTAAACTACCCTATTCTATCATATTCGTTTTGTATCTGTCAAGAATTTTTTATTTTTTTAACTCTTCAATCGCCTTATCAACCAGCGTGACATAAGTCATTACGCTGGAGCCGCCTACCAGCACGGCTACCATGCAGGCCTCAAGCATCTCCTCTTTGCTCCAGCCGGCATCAAAGCAGTGCTTAACGGCGCGGGGAATACAGACAGGACATTTCTGGGTCACGCTGGAAATAAGCAGAAGCAGCCACTTTGTCTTTTCGCTGACCTTACCCGGCTTGGTAATAATCTTCTTCTCGTTAACAAAGGCCTCATACTCTTTGGGTATAACTCCTTTAATGTCAACCATCAATCTGCTAAACTCATCCAGTACTTCTTTTGGATTATAGTCCACAGTTCCTCCTTTTCCCCTTATCCGGTTTTAGACGAGTTAGATAAAATTGCTCCGGTATCGGCACTGGTCACCAGCGATGAATACCTTGCCAGCCAGCCGTCTTTTACCTTTGACTTAAACGGTTTTTGTTTTTTTCTTCTTTTCTCTAACTCTTCACTCGTTAGCTTTACATTCATACGTTTTTCGCGAACGTCAATTTCTATTATATCACCGTTTCTTAACAGCCCTATCTCCCCTCCCGCCGCCGCCTCGGGCGATACATGGCCAATGCACAAACCTCTGGTGCCTCCTGAAAAACGGCCGTCGGTAATCAGAGCGGCTTTAATATCCGCTCCCTTTATAGCGGCAGTCGGTGAAAGCATCTCCTGCATACCAGGGCCGCCCTTGGGGCCTTCATAGCGGATAACAACCACCTCGCCATTTTTAACTCTACCTTTTAGTATCCCGTCAAGCGCCTCCTCCTGAGACTCATATATTCTTGCTTTGCCCTTAAATTTCAGCATATCCTTATCAACACCGCTGGTTTTTACTATTGAGCCTTTTCTGGCAATATTACCAAAGAGAACCGCCAGCCCGCCTTCGGGCGAGAAAGCGTCTTTAACAGGTTTTATAATCCTACCGTCCGGCTTGGGAGATTTCAAAACATAATCACCCAACTTACCGTAAACGGTCTTTGCCTGAAGATTTAGAGGCGCTTTGTCGCCCTCATAGACCGCTCTCAATATGGCCCCCATTCCGCCAACCTTATGAACGTGCTCTAAATGTATCTCGGGGCGCGAAGGCGCGATCTTAACTACATTAGCCGTAGTCTTTGCCAGTTCATTTAAACGTTTAAGGTCGTATTTTATTCCGGCTTCATGGGCAAGGGCCAGAATATGCAAAACCGTATTAGTTGAGCCGCCCATAGCCATATCAAGGATAAAGGCGTTGTCAATCGAATGCCTCTTTAAAATATCAAGAGGCTTTATCTTCTTTTTCATAAGATAGACTACTCGCCTGGCCGTCTCTCTCACAAGTTTAATCCTCTGAGGATTTATCTGAAACTGCCTTGTCTTGCCTTTTACTTTCCTGGTGGCGGGCACCGACCCGTTCCCGGGCAGGGCAAAGCCCAGCGCCTCTCCCAGGCAGTTCATAGAGTTTGCCGTAAACATCCCCGCGCAGCTTCCATAACCGGGACAGGCCGTCTCCGTTAACTTTTCTAACTCTTTTTTCTTCATTTTGCCGACGCTGTAACTGCCTACCCCTTCAAAAATAGAAATCAGATCTGTGTTGCCGCGGCCGGCCAGCATCGGCCCGCCGCTTACATAAATAGAGGGTATATTTATCCTGGCCATAGCGTTATACATCGCGGGGACTATCTTATCGCAGTTTCCCAGGCCAATCCAGGCGTCGCACGGATGGGCGCCAATAATGCTTTCTATCTGGTCGGCAATTAGCTCTCTTGAGGCCAGAGAGTACTTCATTCCAAAATGCCCCATCGCGATGCCGTCACATATCGCCGCCCCAATATTGGTATACCAGACATTAACCCCTTGCTTTTCAAGCTCCTTTTTTAAAACCTCTCCCAGTTGATTAAGGTGGGCGTGGCCGGGTATTTGGGTTGTATAAGAATTCACAATAGTTATAAAGGGCTTCTTTAAATCCTTAACCGACTTAAGTACTCCTTCAGCAATCATTAAAGAAACAGCCGGCAGCATGTGGGGGCCTTCTCTGTAAACCCCGCTGCCCTTCTCGCGGACATTCTTAATCCCCTCATTAATAATTTTTTCAGTCATTTAACAACCTCCAATTATGCAAACCTTACTATCGTCCCGCCTTTGTGTCAAGGAAATTGAGCCGCTTCTCTTTCATAACTGCTTTATACCCCTCCAGAATGGCTTCCTGCCCTTTATAAAACTCTAATGGCCCAATGCGCCCTGTATCGGGATTTATTACTATATCAGCTTCCTTTATCCTTAATCTGACTAACTCGTATTCCATAGTATATATTGCCTGTACGATAGTATCAAAAATGTTGGGGGTAGCCGGATCAATCCGCTGGCTTCCTTTGGCAGTCATTTTCTTAAAAATTTCGCTAACTCCCCGGAAGCCCTGAATCTTGTCTTTGTTCTCACGGAGGAGTTGATTAATCTTGCTGTTTAGGCCGGCCAGAACAGGATTTTTATTGCTAATAACGGATACTTTCTGAGCTAAGGAAATTGGTACAGGCGGCTTTCTTTTTTTAGTATGGTCAAGGCGGTTTCTTTTTTTGGGTTTGTGGATAATATTGCTGGCAATTATATAAGCGGCCCCCATCTTTTTAGCTATGTCTACTGGAACAGGATTTACTATTCCGCCGTCAATGAGAAATCTCTTTTTTTCACCCAAGCCGCCCTTGTCACGAAAAGAAAATTTAACCGGTGTAAATATGGCCGGCATGGAAATGCTCGCTCTCACCGCTTCAACAACCGACCCTTCTTTTATTACTATCTCCTCGCCTGTATTAATGTCGGTGGCCACTACCGCGAAGGGGATTTCTAAATCCTTAAAATCAACGTCTCCGATTAGAGCCTTTAATAGTTCTTTTACCTTTTTGCCGTGGATAACACCTTTAAAGAGCAAGGCCAAATTAGGGTCTGCCAGCCGGGCCAACCGCTTCCAGTCTGTTTTTAAAACTACCTCTTCAAAACCCGCTATCTCTTTTTTTCTCGCGTAGCAGGCGCCGACAAGCGCGCCCATACTTGAGCCGGTAATTATACCAACTGATATACCCCGTTCCCGAAGTGCCTTCAGCACCCCTATGTGTGCCAGTCCCCTTGCCGCTCCGCTTCCCAGAGCCAGCCCTATTTTAGATCTTTTCTTTCTTAAAGGATTCATCTTACAGCCGCCCCCGCTTACAATTTACCTGAGCGTAATATAGCTATAGCCAGCCACAATCCCATAAGGCCGGCAAACAAAAAGCCCAGGATGCCCAGCACCGGAAAATCCAGGAAGAGGGGGCCTTTGTTGGTTTGCATTATTATAGAAGAGCCGACAATTAAAGAAGCGATAATCAGGCTAAAGGCAATCCGGTTGCTTACTTTATCCATCTGTAAAATCAAATTCTCCAGCCCTTTATGTTCAAACTCTACTATGAGCGTTCCTTTTTTCATCTTACCGAGAACTAAACTTAAATCCCGCGGCAATGAACTTGTAAAAGCGTAAAGCCCTCTTGCAAGCCGTTTTATTTCCCTGGCTATCCTTTTAGGGCTGTACCTCTGCTTTATAAGTTTCTCCATAAACGGTTTCGTCCTGGCAACCATATTAAAGTCGGGGTCTAATTTTCTGCCAATACCCTCGATGGTTAATAGGGCCTTTGCCAAAAGAAACAAATCAGGCGGTATCTTTATCCTATTTTGTGAAATAATATCCATCATCTCCGTCAAAAACTTCCCCATCTTTAACTCTTCTAAGGAAATACCGTAGTAATTTTCCATGAGCTCCGTTATGTCCGCGTTCAGTCCTTTAACATCCGCCTCATCTACTGAGCCCACTGCCATAATCACCCGCGCCATTTCAAATACATCCCGTTCAATAAAGGCGGTCAAGATAGCGGCAATCTGTTCCTTCATCTCTTCGTCAACGCGGCCCACCATACCGCAGTCTAAAAAGGCAACTCCATTGTTATCTATGGCAAATATATTACCCGGGTGGGGGTCGGCATGAAAAAAACCATCAATAAAAACCTGCTTCAAGACAACATTAGCTCCATTTATAGCAAGTTGTTTTCTGTCCAGCCCCGATTTATTTATTTTTTCTACATCGCTTATTTTTATTCCTTTAATTTGCTCTATGGTCAAAATTTTCTTGGTTGACAAATCATGAAATACCGCGGGAAAGCATACCTTTTCATCATCCTTAAAGTTCCTTCTAAAGGTATCAATATTTCGGGCTTCCCTGCTAAAATCCACCTCTTTTAAAATCGTTTTTCTAAATTCATCTACTACACCGACGGGATTATAAATCCTGCTTTCTTCGATATATTTCTCTGTTAATTTAGACAAGCCGTACAAAATCTCTAAATCAGTGGTAATTATCTTTTTTATGCCCGGCCTCTGAACTTTTACAACAACCTTTTGGCCGTTTTTTAATTCGGCTATATGAACCTGGGCTAAAGAGGCGGCGGCTATAGGTTCAGGAGAAAATTTCTTATATATCTTACTGACGGGCCGTTTAAATTCACCGCTAATTTGCTCCTCAACTTTTTCATACTCAAATGAGGGAACTCTGTCCTGCAGCTTCTCAAACTCCTTACAAAGCTCTACCGGAATGAGGTCGGCGCGGGTACTTAAAATCTGCCCTAATTTAATAAATGTAGGCCCTAACTCTTCCAATACCTTCCGCGCTCTGACCGCGGCAGTCTGGTCAAAGACATCTAATTTCCTAATAGGCTTAATATTAATGACCTTTTTACCTATAACATTTTGTTCAATACGCAAACGGTCAACAATATAACCAAAGCCGTACTTAACAAAGACCTGCAGTATCTGACGCAGTCTCCGAAGATTGTGAATTTTTTGTGTAATATCCCTTAACATAAAATCCATTTATTTTTCTTTTAAGTTTTCAATTTCGGATTTAAGTTCATTAAACTCTTTGCGGGTGGGCAGGTCTAATTTTTCGAAAATTGCCTTAATCATCTTTTCAATCTGAGCCTCTATCTCTTCTTTGCCCTCTTTTCCCTTATCAACCAGCTCTTTAACCAGCTTGTCGCCTTCTTCCTGCCCCACCTCGCCCTTCTTAACCAGCTCATCAACGACCGCCTCTACCTTTTCCCTGGTTACCACCAACGCCCCCAACCCTAAATTCATTGCTTTCTCCAAAAAATCCCTCATAATTACTACACTCCTTTCTGATTGTTTTACCCCGCTATTTCCTCTTATACTTTTTCGATTTCGTATAACACTGCCCGGATATATTATATCACAAATATTATATTGAGGATTTATTTAAATTCTCACCGCCCGCTTTCAGTATCCTGCCATAAATTTCTTAGCCAGTGCCACTGTTCGGGATGCTTTTCAATGTACCCTTTAAAAAAATTAAAAATACCTACGGCGCTTTCTTCTTCAAAGCCTTTTTCTTTGTTCTGTTTTAACCTTACCTTCACCGGTTTTCCTATAATAATTTTGTGCGTATCGTTACTTCTCCTGATTATCACTGCCGGTAAAATTGGCACACCCTGCTTTTGGGCGAATACAAAAGCTCCCCGCGCTATTCTGATTTCCTTTCCCCAGCATTTAAGCCTCACCCCTTTATTGCCGCCGCTTAAATCAAGCGTCATAGCCGCTATTTCATTTCTTTTAAGCGCTTCCAAAACGCCTTTGGGAGCGTGGCGGGAATAAATAATTCTTACACCCTTACTTTGCCTTATAGCTTGAAATAAACTATCAACCCTTTTATTTATATCTTTCCAAACCACAATATTTACGGAATATCCCTTAAGCGCCAGAAGGGACGCGGCAAACCCGCCGTTTCCCACATGGAAACCGGCCAATAAGGCTCCCTTCCCCTCACCCAAAACAGCATCTAAATTCTCCTGCCCCGCGATATCAACGCAATCATTAAGATATTCTTTGTTTAATCTCGGAATGCGGAAAAAATCCACAAGACCTTTGTTAAACTCTCTATAACTCGCCCAAATTATTTTTCGCGCTTCCTTACGCGCGATTTTATTTTCAAATATCTTTTCAATAATTTTTATCCGCTCCCGTCTGTCTTTCCTCATTAAAAGATAGGCGGCCCCGCCAACCGCCCTGGCCGCGCGGTAGCTTATCTTCAGAGGCAGTCTCAAAATTAATTCGCCGTAAAGCCGACATATAAAATAAATCATTACAGTTAATCAACTTTCCTTTTGCTTAAAGCGGCTCCGGAATTTTCTAAGTAACTATCACGGTATCCATAATTAAACCGGCGCTTTTTACAGCCGCGCGCGGTTTGGCGACCGCTTTTGCCTTTCTTCCCATTTGCTCTAAGCGGGCAGGATTTTCGAGCAGCCCCTGAATTGTATCCTGGAGCTGGTTTATTTTCTCTATCTTACAGGCCGCTCCTTTGCTAATTAAATACTCACCATTGGCCTCTTCCTGCCCCGGTATTACATCTACGAGTATGGCCGGCAGCCCCTTAGCCAATAGTTCCGAACTAATAAGCCCTCCCGGTTTGGTTACGGCTATATCGGAAACTTCCATAAACTCGTCAATATTACTAACGTAGCCGTAAACTTTTAAGGATACTTTTAGTTTAGGTAAAATTTTATCCAGTTCCTTTTTCAACGCCCTGTTTTTGCCGGCCACAACAATAAGTTGAAGATTCATCCCTGATTTATCTAAATGCGCTACCGCCTTTTTGATCGGCCCCAGGCCCCAGCCCCCGCCCATTATGAGGATAACGGGTAAATTTCCTATCAGTCCCAGTTTCTTTTTTAAAGCCGGTTTATTTTGTCTTTTAGAAAAAACCGGATGGATGGGAATTCCAAAGACATATACCCTGTCTGCCGCTATTCCAAAGGCTGTAAGCTCTTTTTTTATCTCGTCCGTCGGCACGATAAACCTGTCTACATACTCATTAAACCAATAAGGGTGAATGTCAAAATCGGTCACTACCGCTATCAGCGGGGCGGAGATTTTTCCATTTTCCTTAAGGATTGAGGTAAACCTGGAGGATAGCGCCTGCGTACAAACTATCGCGTCAGGATTAAAACTCCTGATGGCTTTTTCATACCTTTTGATTAACGGTATGCTTAAAAAATGCCTGGCCGGTTTTCTGCCGGCGTCTTTCTTCTGAACGTTATACACATACTTTAAAACCTGGCGCATTAGTTGAATGGTTTTTACGTACACCTTGGCCGCCACCTTCTCAGCGGCCGGAAGAAAATAATCAAAATAGGTATCAGTCTGAGTCTTGAGAGGCTTACGGCTTACCGTGTCCAGCGCCGCCTGAACAGCCTCAGCGGCCCGTTTATGCCCGGAACCCACCGAGGTGGTAAGAAAAAGTATTCGTTTTGCTTCCCCCGCCTCCTTCTTATTTCTTAGATAACCGCCTAACAAATCATCCAGGGCATTCTTCTGGCTTTTATAAACCTGAACCGCGGATTCTAAATTTGTGATTTTTAAGTATTCTCTTAAAACAGAGGTCATATTCACGATGCCCAGCTTCCTGTTGCGTTTCTTAAGCTCATTTAAAAGCTGGATAAGGGAGGCCAGGGCAGCGCTGTCAACGCGGGTCACCTCTTTGAAGTCTAAGAGAATATCCATATCCAGATATTTGTTTATTCTACTGCCGATATTGGCTCTTATCCCGGGAATTGTACGGGAATCAATGGTTCCTTTTAGCCTGACAACCGCCAGACCGTCAATTTCTTTAACCTCTTTAATGTAAGAAAGGATATTTCCGTTTTTACTCCTGAAAATATCCTTTATATGGAATACCTTAACTTTCTTCTCTACACCCTGCATTATTCGCCGTACCTTTACTCCGACTCTCTTTACACTGCGTTTATTAAACTTCATCCTCTAAACCCTCCGCAAAATCT
>DAOVNW010000126.1 GCA_030630095.1 Candidatus Omnitrophota bacterium | reverse complement strand
GGTATAATCCGCGCTGAATAAAGTTTCTTGCCCTTAGGGTGTATGTTGGCTTCAAAGCATATACCCGGTGACCGGTGCAGCTGACTTACTATCACACGGTCGGCCCCGTTGATAATAAACGTTCCTGTTTTAGTCATTATGGGCAGTTCGCCCATATAGACTTCCTGTTCACGCACTTCCTGGGCAATCTTGAAGCGAAGCTTCACCCTCAAAGGCGCGGCATAACTGACGCCGCGCTTCCGGGATTCGTCTTCATCATATCTGGGTTTACCCGAGGAAAACCTTACATATTCCAACCGGCAGCTTCCATCAGTACTCTCTATGGGAAATATCTCTTTAAAAATAGCCTGCAGGCTATAGTCATTTTTTTTGCCGGCCTCGCCTGTCGAGAAAAAACCCTCATACGATTTAGTCTGAATTTCGACTAAGTTATTAGGCTCTATTTTATCGGGTATCTTTGCGAACGATTTACGTTTTTCCATGTATTTACCTTATCTAAAAACAAGTTAGATAAACCCTTTACTTAATTTCTACGCTGGCTCCCTGAGCTTCTAATTGCTTTTTAATCTGTTCCGCCTCTTCTTTCGTAGCACCTTCTTTTACCGGCTTCGGCGCCTGATCAACGAGGTCTTTGGCTTCCTTTAAACCCAGCTTGGTAATAACCCTAATCTCTTTAATAACCTGAATTTTTTTATCACCTATGCTGGCTAAAATAACGTCAAAACTTGTCTTTTCCTCCTCGGGAGCGCTCGCCGCTCCGCCAGCCGGAACGCCTGCCGCCGCTACCTGCATTGCCTGGGCTGAAACCCCAAATTTATCTTCCAGAGCTTTTACCAGGTTAGAAAGTTCCAGTACGCTCAACTTCTCTACAGCGCCAACTATCTCTTCCGCTTTTTTAGATAACTTAATCTCCTTCTTCTCCTGTTCTTTACTCTCTTCTGCTGTTTCTGCCTTTTTCTTTTCTTTCACTTCAGTCATCGTAATTAACCTCCTTAATGACCCCGCCAGGGCGGGGAAATTAACCCCGAAAACTTTCAGGGTTAATTATTCCTGTTTACCTTCTTCCCCTAACGTATCGCTGTCCTTACTTTTTGCTATCTGATCAAGAACCACTACCAGGCCTTGAACAAGCCGGCCCAGCAAACTTACAAATGAGGTAATCGGAGACTTTATTCCATAAACCAACATAGTCAGCAATTCTTTTTCTGAGGGCAAAGCCGCCAGTTCTTTAACCTGAACCTCGCTTATCACCGCCCCCTCTACATATCCGCCTCTTACGGTTAATCCGCCCGCTTCTTTCGAAAAATCAATCAGGATTTTGGAAACTCTCACGGGGTCTTCCTGGCACAGAACAAGCCCCATCGACCCGTCAATCAGCTCCACCAGCTGATCAAGACCAACTTTTTCCAGAGCCAGTTTACAGAGGGTATTTTTTACGACAAAATAACTGCTCGAATTTTCGGCCAATTTGGTCCTTAATTCATTCAGTTTTTCCGATTTTACATTAACAAAATTAGACAAAATAAGGTTTTGGTTTTCTTTCATCCTTTGGCTTACTTCGTCTACAATATATTCTCTCTCGGTTCTTCCCACGAATTAATCTCCGCGTCGCTTAGTATATAGTATTTTACTATATCACTAAGCGGCTATATATTAATTTAATTCTATCTTGAGGCCGCAGCCCATTGTCGTTGCTAAAAAAATACCTTTTATAAAGGCACCCTTGACAACAGCGGGCTTTGACTTTTTAATAATATCTATAACACATCCGGCGTTATCCACGAGAGCCGCTTCATCAAAGGATATCTTGCCTATAGCCAGATAGATATTCCCGTTTTTTGAATTTTTAAATTCGATCTTGCCGCCCTTAAGCTCTTTAACGGCCTTTTCAATATCCTTGGTAACCGTACCGGCCTTAGGGCTTGGCATAAGCCCCCTAGGGCCCAGCACTTTACCTAATTTACTAATGTCCCGCATCATCTCAGGAGTAGCTACAACTACATCAAAATCCAGCCAGCCGCCGTTTATTTTTTTAATGAGTTCATCAGAACCGACAAAATCAGCCTCCGCGGCCTCCGCCGTCTTAACGTCCTCACCCTTGCAAAAAACCAACACGCGCACATTTTTACCCGTACCATGCGGCAGAATAACAGTTCCTCTGACAAGCTGGTCAGACTGCTTGGGGTCAATGTGTAAATTGAAGGATAACTCCACTGTTTCATCAAATTTTGCCTGAGGTATTTTTTTTAACGTACTTACTGCCTCATTAAGGCTGTATAGTTTGTCTTTATCGACAAGCTCGTTTATTTTTTTCTGCCTTTTCGTAAGTTTAGCCATTCTTATCCCTCAACCTCAATCCCCATGCTTTTGGCTGTTCCTTCGATCACCTTAGCGGCCGCTTCTATACTGCGGGCGTTTAGATCCTTCATTTTTGTTTTGGCTATCTCTTCAATCTGCGCCTTTGTAACCTTACCTATTTTTTCCTTGTTGGGCGTTCCTGAAGCCTTGGCAATACCGCAGGCCTTTTTGAGTAAAACTGAACTGGGAGGACTTTTAATTTTAAAAGTAAAAGACTTGTCGCTATAAACTTCAATTACTACCGGCAGGATAAGCCCCTGCTTATCCTTGGTAGCATCGTTAAACGCCTTACAAAAGTCCATTATCTTAACG
Source organism: Candidatus Omnitrophota bacterium (assembly GCA_030630095.1). Lineage (GTDB taxonomy): Bacteria > Omnitrophota > Gorgyraeia > JAGLLT01 > JAGLLT01 > JAGLLT01. The sequence continues at coordinate 1,309 of DAOVNW010000126.1, read as the reverse complement.
CCACGCTGCCCCAGCGCCGGCCCAACCGGCGGAGCAGGATTTGCCTGTCCCCCGGGAACGTGCAACTTAATAATTGATTTAACCTCTTTTTTTGCCATTTTTTATAAAACCTTTATATCCTCTCTACCTGCCAGTAATCAAGCTCTACCGGGGTTGACCTCCCGAAAATTGAAACTGCCATTTTTAACTTGCCTTTATCAGGGTAAATCTCCTCAACTATACCGCTAAAATTGGTAAAGGGTCCCTCTTTAACTCTCAGAGTTTCTCCCTTTTCAAAAATAATCTTGGGAACAGGCTTTTCTTTTTTCTCCTCTGCCTGCCTCAAGATGGTCTTTACTTCGCTTTCCTTAAGCGGAAGCGGTTTTTTTCCGGCTCCGATAAAACCTGTTACGCCGGTAGTATTTTTTATCATATACCAAATGTGATCGGACCAGTCCATCTGTATCAGCACATAACCCGGATAATAATGCCTTTTGGTTATTTTTTTCCTGCCCAGCTTAGTTATCTCGGAAACCCGCTCCGTCGGTACCAAAATCTTCCCAATCTGTTCTTCTAAATTGTTATTTTTTACCTGGGCTTCAAGACTCGTCTTCACTTTCTCTTCTTTGCCCGTTAATGTATGGATAACATACCAACTCTTTGCCATAAACCGCCTTCCTCTCAGGCCCTACCTGATAATAATACCCATAATGGTTGACAGCAGATAATCACATACTCCAATAAAAAGGGCCAAAAAGAGAACCGACACCAGGACTACCATGGTTGAGCTGATTAAGTCTTCTTTTGTAGACCAGGAAACTTTTTTTAATTCGGTTTTGACTTCACCTAGAAAATTTGGTATTTTTTTAAACATTTTTTCACCGTTATATTCTGGCAGGTGAGGCAGGACTTGAACCCGCAACCCCCGGATTTGGAGTCCGGTGCTCTAGCCAGTTGAGCTACTCACCTTAGACATAAAATAAAATTCCGCCAAATCACGCAGGCAGGTGTTATATATTGTAAAAGACTATATAACGCTCTACTTCCCTTCCTTGTGCAAAGTATGTTTTCCGCAAAACCTGCAATACTTTTTAACTTCCAGCTTATCCTTCTGGAGTTTCTTGTTTTTTGTAGTATTATAGTTACGCTGTTTGCAATCCGTACAGCTTAACGTAATTAACTCTCTCATTTACTCCTCTTCCGGTTCTTACTCAATAACCTCACTTATAACACCCGCTCCTACAGTACGGCCGCCTTCTCTGATGGCAAAACGCAGTTCCTTCTCCATAGCTATAGGAATAATAAGCTCTACTTCCGCGGTCACATTGTC
>DAOVNW010000165.1 GCA_030630095.1 Candidatus Omnitrophota bacterium | reverse complement strand
GGGCAATATTTATCGTAAAGACAAGAACCCCATCATTTACAATATTTACGTTAGTTATCCTGTCCCCAACATTTATTAAAGCTATGGTCTTTTCTTTCCGGGGGGCATTAAGATTAAAGGCATTTATTAAAGCGAAGGAGCCAATGTCAACTATCCACGGCTCAAGACCCGCCTTCCGAATAAAATTAATCTTCGTATAAACAAAATCTTTTTTAGCGGCTGCCAGTAGAACCGTCATGTTATTTTCTGACTCTTTAAGAATTTCACAGTCAAGTACAACCTCGCTAACCTTATAAGGAATGTACTTTTCTGCCTCAAATTTTATGGCTCTTTTCAACTCATCCCGGGACATTTTCGGAAACTCAATATTACGAATAATAACGGAAGGGCCTTCAATCGAAATATTAACCTCTTTCATTTTGATCCGGTTCTGCTTAATTACTTTTTTTATAACGGCAATTCTGGACTTTTCATCAGCCTTATGATCAAACTCACCCATAGCCGCGTTCAGCAAAGAGTAACTATTTTTCTGCTTTGCTAACTGGATAACCTTGACACTGCGATTACCAACATCCAGACCAACAATAACTTCTCTCGCCATCTATTTTTCTACTCCCCCTCAATAACAACCCTGCCGCAGGCAGGGATTTTACAACGACACTATAATCTCTATAATCTAAATTTTAACCTGTGCCCGATAGGGTACAATCAGCAGCTTTCCCCGCGTCACAATCTGGAAAGCTTCAATTATTCTAATGGATTTATTGAAGTTATACTGCCTTCTTCATTCATAGAAAATAATGACTGAATTCCGTCACCATCCAAATCACCATAAGCTCTGGCGAAAAAAGAATCCACTATCCCGCTCGGCCCGGCAGCAACCTCATAGCTGTATCTTAATTTTCCGGCCGGCGCAAAGCCTATCTCAATCCAACCCTCCGGAATTTCTGCCGCGTCCCAGGCCGCAGGCACCACTGCCGGATGTAGGGCGCAGATACGATAACTATCATTTTCAAAGTAATAAGTCTCCTGACAGCTTCTGATAGCGCATAAATTAGCCTTAGCTTCAGATATCTTCGCCTTAAACTGAAATTTCTCATAAACCGGCACTGCAATAGTTACTAATATTGCGAGCAGCACTACCACAAACATTAATTCAATCAGTGTAAATCCCATTAGAGCTCTGTTTGCCGTTAGATAGGCCCTTAACGGAACTGACCGCTTCCTTTTTTTTCCCATAAATATTCGCATATTTTGTTATAACTATATCACACAATATAACTTTTGTCAAATTAACAAAATAAAACCCAGCATATATTGTGAAAAAAGCCGGGCATCTATACTATATACAGTAGTCCCATAGCCAAGCGCCTAATAACAATCCCGATTCCCCATCTTTCCAATCTATTTCATATCCTTCCTATTATAGATAGCAACTGACAAAAAAAGCAGGATGGCAACGTAAAGAGCCCCGTATGATAAACAAGCCGCCATATAACCTTTAGACGGCAGTATCTTCTGTACTATCTCGCTTTTTATGTCAAAGTTGCTGAGATTAGGAAGCAGATAATAAAGGCATTTTAAGACAAAGCTGGCTAAGCTGCCGGCCATAGTACTGCTTAATACCTTAAGCTCACCCGCAAGATGGCCTAAAATATAAATACATAAAGTAAAAATACCGCTTAAAACCGGAGATGAAAAGGTTGAAAAAAACAGTACAAAAGCGGTAATAATCATTACTTCTATAAAAATCATAAAAGCGGCCAGGAAAATTGATAAATCAAATACCTTTTCATACAAAAAACCCAGCATTAATAAGCCGGCCGCCATAACCGCGATCAGTAAGACAAGCGAAAATACCAGGCCCGCGTACTTACCTAAGATAAATTGACACCTCGAGATAGGCTTGCTGAAAATGTTATAAACGGTCTTTTTTTCAATCTCCTTATTAAGAAGATTGATTCCCAGGAAAATAGCCGATAGAAGTGAAAATATGGAAATAATTCCCAGCCCCATATCCTTTACAACCTTTATCTGCGCCCCCATAGAAAGATCGGCCAACAGCATTGATCCGCCTATCATAATCAGGGCAAAAACTAAAAAAATATAATAAATTTTATCTCTTATAATCTCTTTAATTGTGTTTTTTGAAATTACCGCTATTTTCATCACTAACCCTTTATCTTCATTTGCTCCACAAGCATATCTTCCAGGCTGTATCTTACAGGACTAACCGAGATAACCCTGGCTCTTTGTTCTCTTACTATGTCTATAATCCTTTCCACTTCCTTCTCATCCGACACCCTAATTGATACCTTTGTGTTAAATAGTTCAACCGCCGTACCGGCTAATTCTTTTATTCTCAAGATGGCCTCCTCAGATAAATTTTCCGAAACAACCTCCGTATATTTATGCTTAGCTGCTATCAGACCCGGCAGCACCCCCACGCTTTTAATTTCACCGGCAACAATAATAGCCACCCTGTCGCAAAGCATCTCCAGATCAGAGATAATGTGAGAGCTTAAAAAAATCGCTTTACCCTTCTTTTTTAAATTGAGGATTATCTCCCTGACAGACTTTCTTCCAATGGGATCAAGGCCTGATAAAGGCTCATCATATATTAAAACATCGGGATCATTTAGTAAAGACTGAGCCACACCCAGCCTCTGAATCATACCTTTCGAAAGTTTCCTGCAATGAGTTTCTTTTTCCCGGTCAAGATGCACCAGCTTGAGTACTTCATCCATCTTTTCTTTGAGCCGGTTTTTTTTTAAACCAAACAACTGCCCGCAAAATTTCAGGTACTCACCGGCGGTCAGGTATTCATAAAAATAAGGGTTTTCCGAAAGAAAGCCTATCCTTTGCCTGGATTTCGAGGAGTAAGCGGTTTTGCCTAACAGCCTGACACAACCGGAGGTAGGAAAAAGCAGCCCTACTATTATCTTTAAGGTTGTTGTTTTACCGGCGCCGTTAGGGCCCAGATACCCGAATATCTCGCCTTTTTTAATCTCTAATGAGATGTTATTTAACGCCCGGCGCTTT
>DAOVNW010000040.1 GCA_030630095.1 Candidatus Omnitrophota bacterium | reverse complement strand
TAGCATCTTGAGCAGCAGCGGCGATTACGGTATGCGTAACATTTTAATTATAAATGATAATATAGTTGCGGGTCCTTCCTGGCGGATTTTTCTATGCGGGTCAGGCGAGCGCGATGTTTTTGTGATGTTGAAATTGTTTTTTGGGGTTTCACGTTCATTGAGTGTTGTGGGAAGGGAGGCTGGGGATTATGGGAAAGAATAAGAGGGAAGGGCGAGAAGAGCTGGCGTGGAGGATTTGTGTTTGTGTTAAGGGGCGCGGGTTGAAGAGGTTGTCGGCGAGAAAAATAAAAGAAGCATTGTCTTTTCAGTTTTACGGGGAGATTGAGGTTAAGGAATTAAAATCTAATATTGGGCAGGGAAGTTGCGCGTATCAAAAGCATCTTATCCGGCCATGAAAAGGAAAATTGATATAAAACCTGAAATCAAAACAGTGAAGCTTTGTGACATTAAGCCGGTGCCTTATAATCCGCGGGAGATTGAAAAGGAAGCGCTGTTGGGGCTTAAGTGGAGTTTGCGAAGCTTTGGGTATATTGATCTTATAGTTGTTAATAAACGGAATATGCAGATTGTAGGCGGCAACCAAAGGTATAAGGTGCTTATGGCGGAGGGGCTTAAGAGGGTGCCGGTTGTGCTGGTGGACGTAGAGGAGGTGCAAGAGAAGGCGATGAACGTTTCTCTTAATAATCCGCAGATTGCCGGCATATGGACAGAGGCATTGATGCCTATATTGGAACAATTGCGGCATGAGATGCCGGATGGGTATATCGGACTTAGGCTCCAGGAGCTGCGCGATGAGCTTAGGGAGTTTGAGCTTGAGAATATGGGTGTGGGCCAGACGCTTCCGGATGATGTTCCGGAAATGCCGAAGGATGTAGTTACTGAGAAAGGGGATCTGTGGATACTGGGTGAGCATCGGCTGTTGTGCGGGAATAGTTTACTGGAAAAGGATGTTGCCAGGTTGATGGATGGCAAGAAGGCCGCGCTTTTTGCTACGGATCCGCCTTATTTAGTTAATTATACGGGTGCGGATAGGCCGAAAAATAATAAAGATTGGTCAAGTGTATATTGGGATGAGGGGATAAAGGATGCCCCTGGATTTTTTAAGAAGTATCTTGCGCTTGGCTTGAAGTTTATTGAACCGAATGCCGGCATATATATGTGGCACGCGTCAACAAGGCAAAGAATTATTGAGGAAGTATGGAGTGAGTTGGGGTTATTAAGACATCAAATAATTATCTGGGTGAAGCCCTGCGCGGTTATGACTTATGCTTGTTATCATTGGCGGCATGAGCCTTGTCTTTTTGGCTGGCAAAAAGGAAACAAGCCGCATATTAAGCCTCAGGATATGTCAATTGGTACTGTTTGGAACATAGGATTTCTTAAGAATGGAGATCCTGCCAGTGCTGAGTATTATACGGATGTTTGGGAGTTGGATTGGGAGGGGAAGAAGAGACCGACTGACGTTGATCATCCGACTGTAAAGCCGACGGAGGTTTTTGCTATTCCGATGCGTGTGCATACGAAGGTGGGGGATATCTGCTATGAGCCGTTTAGCGAGTCCGGAACGCAGATAATAGCGGCTGAGCGGCTAAATAGACGCTGTTACGCGATGGAGGACGTGCCGGTATTCGTTGATGTGGCGGTTAAGCGCTGGGAGGATTTTACGGGGAAGAAGGCGAAGCGGGAGAAAAGGAGAGGGTGATGGGTTTATTTTTACAGAAGATACGCGTTAAATTTTTGATAATCCATTTATGTATCAGGTGGATGTTTCGAGTTAATCTTGGTGATAAGGTGATTTATAAGGGGCAAGAGTATGTGGTTGCCAATGGCGTACGATCTAACTCATGGCGATTGCACGGACTTAACAATGGTGTTTCAGGGTGGGTAAGTCGCGATGATTGTTGTAAGGTTAAAACGCTGCCAAATTATATCAATAGTTTTAAATCAGGATATCGCTTTTATGTGGGGTATTGGTATGACATTTGGGTGCGGGTAGGAGTGAAGCAATGGATGAAGGATTGTCGTATCTGGTGAGGGGGGTGTGAAAAGGTATAGGTGATGAAAGATTAAGAGAAGGGGGAAGTGAGAGGTGTTCCTGTTCGATTCAGGATTAATAGTGGTGCGGCGGGTTCGACTCCCGCCACGCTTCCTCGTAATTGTTAATGATGATGGGAAAAGGTAGAGTACGGCCGGGAGAGTGACCTCCAACTCATATGAATGTAGCATATGAGCTTTATGCGACCGCACTGTGTGAGCGTTTATATTTTACATAGGTGCGGTCTTTTTGTCAATGGCATTTAGGAGTTGGGGATGAGAGACAGTATTAAGAATAAGAAAGAGAAACCTGACATTATTGCTATGGCAAAGAAAAAGCGGCATATCCATTTACTTCAAAAACTTCAAAAAAGCAAATCGCTATCTAAATCAGAACTTAAGGAATTGCAAGCATTCGAAGAGGCGCCCGCGCTGCCGCCAGGGGTTGTTAAGAACCGTGATGAGGTGGCTAAGGTCTTTCATGTATCGGTGAGGACTGTGCATAATTGGGTCCGTGACGGGATGCCGGTGACGGCTGAGGGGAATTATAATATTATAGCGGTTCGGGAATGGCGGGCGGCGAGAAAAGAAGTGAAGGAGGGGAAGGGAAAAGGTAAAAAGGAAAACTGGGAAGATAAGCTTCGTAAATATAGGGCGCAAAGGGCGAAGCTGGAGTTGAGGCAGCTGGAGGGTAAGTTGATCAGTTTATCGGAGGTGGAGGCTGGACGTATAGCGCGAATTATTGCTGTAAAAAGGGCTCTCCTGGCTCTGCCGAAGGCTATTGCTCCCGTGATAGCGGGTATGGGCCCGCGGGAGGTTCAGGCATATTTAACGGAAAGAATAAGAGATGTAATTCTTAAATTTACCGGCCGAGAGAATATAAATGAGAAAAAAGGCAAGAAAGAAAAATCACTGTTTGATATGGAGTGAAAAAGAGAAAGAAGCGTGGAAGCTCCCGGAAAAGATTACGGTCAGCCAGTGGGCTGATAAGCACCGGGTCTTAGGCGCTATGACGGGTCCGGAGCCTGGACCATGGAGAACATCGCGGACGCCGTATCTTGCCGGGATAATGGATGCTTTCTGCGATCCTATGGTTGAAGAAATTACTATCATGGCGGGAACGCAGTTGGGTAAGACGGAGTGCATGTATAACATGCTGGGGTACGCGATTGATCAGGACCCAGGGCCGGCACTTTTAGTTATGCCCCGGGAAGCCGACGCGAAAAAGATATCTTACAACCGCGTTAAGCCTATGTTGGAGCTATCGGACGTCTTGAGAAAGCATTTGCCGGATTTGGATGATGATATTAGTAAACTTGAACACCGGCTGGACAATATGATTATTACTTTCGCGGGCTCAAATAGCCCCGCGGCGTTGGCCCAAAGAGCTGTTAGATATGTATTTTTTGATGAGACTGATAAATACCCTCCATTTTCCGGCAGGGAGGCTGATCCTATTAAGCTGGCTATCGAGAGAACAAAGACGTATTGGAATCGAAAGATCGTAAAAGTATCATCACCAACAACACGCCAGGGGTATATTTTTAGGGAGTACGAGCGGTCAAGCCGAAGGCGGTTTTATGTGCCATGTCCCCATTGCGGCCGGTATCAGGTATTGGTCTGGGGACAAATAAAAATCCCTGAAGAAGAGAGAGATCCTGAAAAAATTATAAGTAATCGCTTAGCAGAGTATATATGCCGCTATTGCCAGATGAAAATAGAGGATAAACAAAAGCCGAAGATTATGACGCGCGGCGTGTGGGCGCCAGAGGACGCGGAGATAAGCGCTAAGGGAAAGATTAAAAGTAAGGTCGCGGCAGCAAGACACGTGGGGTTTTGGCTTTCGTCGTTATATTCGCCATGGCTTACGTGGAGTGATATTGCGGCGGAGTTTTTTAGATCCCAAGGTCGCCCAGCGGCGTTGATGAATTTTGCTAATTCGTGGCTGGCGGAGGTTTTTGAGGAAAGGACTGAAGAGACAAAGCCGGAGATTTTAGCCGCGAAGGCAGGTCGGTATGTTGAAGGCGTTGTGCCGGCGGGGTGTCTGGTGCTTACGGCCGGCGTAGATGTACAAAAGAATTATTTTATCCTGGGAATACGCGGGTGGGGTTATGGGGAGGAGTCTTGGTCGATTAGGGCCTGCAGGGTGGAGTCTTGGGATGAGGTTGAGTCTATTTTATTTATGACGCAGTATCCGCAGGAAAAAGGTGACAAAACGTTTCCTGTGCTTATGACGTGTATTGATTCAGGATATAGGACTGACGAAGTTTATGATGTATGCCGTAGATGGAAGGATAGAGCGCGGCCAGTAAAGGGCCATGATCATTTAGCTGGTGTGCCGTATAAGATAAATCATCTGGACAGGCATCCCCGTACGGGGAAAATTATTCCAAATGGGTTGATTTTATGGCATATAGATACTTCGCATTACAAAGACAAGATTAACCGTATGGTACATGCTGAACCGGGAGATCCAGCTCAGTGGCATTTGTTTAAAAATCCATCAGACGCATACCTGAAGCAATTTTGCGCGGAGCATAAAATAATAATCAGAAACCGAAAAACGGGAGTGGCGCGGGAAGAGTGGGTGAAGGTAACTCAGGGCAGGCCGAATCATTATCTGGACGTGGAGGTATATGCCGCGGCCGCAGCGGATACGATACAGGTGTATGCTATGAGGAAAGACCATGAGATGGCGGTGCATCATCCCCGGCCTGATCGCGACTCGGATAGAAGAGAGGGGAGTTGGATTAGGCGCAGTGGGGGGAAGTGGCTGCGATGACAAGGTGGATTGAGCGGAAGAAAGACTGGTTAGGCAATCGAAAACATAGGGAGGAGCGGCTTGATAAGCCGGCGGAGCAAGAGAAAAAGGTGGAGGGGGGTGATTATGGGGTTACGTTTATACCGATCAAATGTCCTCGATGTGGAAGTAAAAAAGTAAAATGTTATTCAAGTAGGCCCGGGATTCGTTATTATCGTTGCAAAGATTGCCAACATCGTTTTAAAGCAATCGAGGCTGAAAATTCTTAAAAAATTATGCTATAGTTACCGCGGGAGAAATTGATAAATGCTGAAAAAAGATATTGTTTCTAATGTAGTCGTATATCGCCCCATTAAATGCCCTCAGTGTGGAAGTAAAAAAGTTAAATGTCATACAAGTAAACCTCCTATTAGGTATCATAAGTGCAAAGCTTGTGGATATAATTTTAGATCTATAGAAATTAAAGTCAATAAAAAAATGCTTTTAGAAGAAAATAAAAAAATATCTACTTGGTATCGCAATATAATTATAAAAAAAAGAGAGAAGATGAGTAAAAGGATGAGCGGCCCTAATAGTATCAGCTGGAAGGGAGGACGAATTAAAGATTCCAGAGGATATATATGGATACATCAAAAAAATCACCCTCATGCTAATAAGTGGGGATATGTTTATGAGCATCGTCTTGTAATGGAAAAACATCTTGGCCGATATCTTGAGCTCAAAGAAATAGTCCATCATAAAGGGACAAGATATCATATAGGAAGTATTGAAAATAGAGGAGATAATAGAATAAAAAATCTACAGTTATTTAAAAATAATGCAGAACATCATAAACATCATAAAAAACTTCGTGCTACAACGTAGCAACAAAAACTTGACGGATTTTAGTTTGTAATGTATATTTGAGGCTGAGTAAGTTATCGGTTTGTTTATGGCGGAAGTATTTTTTTAAGATATTTCCGTCTTTTTTTATGGTTTTTATCGGGACAAAAGTTTAATGGATGCTCATTATGCTTTTGTCCTTTTTTTATGGAGATTACAAATGGCTGTTACAAAACAAGCAATGCTCGACGCTGTTGAGGCCGCGATTCTGGCCCGGATGACGAATGGGGCAGTCGCGTCTTATTCTATAGGTGGTAGAGATCTTGCGTACATTAAGCTAAGTGAGCTGAGGGAGATGAGGACGGAGCTTAAGTCGGAGATATCTGCTGTAGATGGGTCGTTTAATTACGCGGGGTTTAAAAGGCCGATATGATAGAAGTTCAAGAACCTAAAAAGACAATTTCTGAAAAACTGGATAGTATTATTGGTTTTTTTTCGCCTCGCCTTGCCGGGCGTAGAAAAATATATCGCGCCGCTGGAAAGCGCGCAATGAGTGCTTATCGCGGGGCGGAAAAAAACCGCCTTAGGGCATCGTGGCTGCCAGGCGGCGGGTCCGCTGATAAGGATTTACTTACCGACCTTCCCACTCTTCGAGAGCGAAGCAGGGCTTTAAATCGTGATAATGGCTACGCGGCCGGGATTACGACCACAATGACCACGAATGTTGTGGGTACCGGCATAAAGCCGCAAAGCAGGCTGGATCGCGAGAGATTGGGGATTGATAAAGATACAGCGGAAAAATTTCAAAGAAAAGCCGAAAGGATATGGGAAAGATGGGTGCCTTTTGCTGATTCGTCCGAGAGGATGGACTTTTATGAGATTCAGCATCTGGTTGACAGGCAAATTTTAGAAAACGGGGAAGCAATTGTTTTACCCCTGATGCTTGAGGATAAAAATCGGCCATATAATCTGGCGTTGGATGTGATTGAGGGGGATAGGCTGGATACGCCATACGACAAAAGGTCGGATAGGTCTATTCGCGCCGGTGTGAAGATTGGCGATAGAGGGCAGCCTCTTGCTTATTACATCAGAAAAACGCATCCCGGAGATGTGTTTTTAACATTGGGGCAGTCAGACGCAAGAAAGTTTGTGGAGATTCCCGCCAAAAATGACCAGGGGAGGCCGAATGTTCTGCATTTATATTGGGTATTAAGGCCGGGACAGTCGCGCGGAGTACCCTTTTTCGCGCCGGTGATGACACTTTTTAAGGATCTGGCCGATTATCTTGAGGCTGAGGTGGTAGCGCAGAGAGTTACCGCGTGCCTTGCAGTTTTCTTTGAAACAGTTGATCCATTAAGCGCCGCCGCCGGCACAGCGAGCAGTATAAATAGTGACGGACAGCGCGTGCAGGACTTGGAGCCGGGGATGGTTAAATATTTGCGTCCGGGTGAGAAGGTGTCGAGTTTTGAGCCAAAGAGGCCCGGAGGGGCGTTTGATCCGTTTATGGAGCAGGTTTTGAGGGCGATTGGTTCAGCTTTGGGGCTTCCGTATGAGTTGGTTTTGAAAAACTTTAGCAAAACAAATTATTCGAGCGCCAGGGCGGCATTACTTGAGGCGCGTAAATATTTCCGATGTAGGCAGGAATGGTTGGCGAGCCGCCTTTGCAGGCCGACGTGGGGGATGGTTTTAGAGGAGGCTTATTTGAGGGGTGAGCTGACGACGGCAAACTTTTATGAAGAGTATATTGAATGGACGAGAGCCAAATGGATAACTCCCGGATGGCAGTGGGTTGATCCTCTGAAAGAAGTAAAGGCATCCAAGGAGGCTCTGCAGGCAGGATTAACAACATTAGCTGATGAATGCGCCGCCCAGGGTAAGGATTGGGAGGAAAACATGGAGCAGCAGGCGCGGGAGAAAGAAAAGCGGGAGGAGCTTGGCCTTCCGGCGATAGGGGAAAAGCCGGGCGATGATAAAGAGATAGATGAGGTTATTAAAGATGGCGATATCAAAGAAAAAGAAGCAAATTAAAGAGCCGCGTTACAGGCGCTCGGCGACTAAGACGGAAGTTGTTGAGGTTTTAGTGACGCCGGGCAGCGCGTTGGTTATACCGGTGCCGCTTTCTGTGCGAATAAATGTAGAGGAGAAGAAACTATGATAAAGGAAAAAACACACGATAATCTTTTCCGGGCCGCCGTTGCTCAGGGTATTGAGAGGGGGAAGAACGGCATCGCGAGGGATGAAAAGCATGGTAAGGGCGTTGGTGTTATACGGGGCTTCGCGGTAATAAGAAAAGGGTTGGTGAAGGATAGCCGGGGGTGGGAGATAGAC
>DAOVNW010000027.1 GCA_030630095.1 Candidatus Omnitrophota bacterium | reverse complement strand
GCCTATATTCCTTCAGGGCATAAAATTACGGGATTAAGTAAACTGGCCAGGGTAGTTGACTTGCTGTCGAAAAAGCTGCAGATACAGGAGAATCTTACCACGGAGATCGCCGACCTTGTAATGAAGAAGCTAAAACCCAAGGGTGTTATGGTGGTTATAGAAGCAGAACACCTTTGTATGAGCATGAGAGGGGTGAAAAAACCGGGAGCCCTGACGATAACCAGCGCGGTGAGAGGTGTCTTTAGAAAAAGCGAAAAGACCCGCTCTGAGACACTTTTCCTGATTAAATCTTAACACAGGCCGGTCAAAATATGATATAATATAAAAAGGGTTTCTAAAAACAATTAGAAGGAGAGCGTTCTATGAGTTTAAACAGCCTTGAGGTTAAAATCAGCGAGCTGGAAGAACAGATAGCAAGAAAAAACAGGCAGATTCAAGAATTAGAGTTGATGCATAAAATAAGCAAAGAGGCTGCCGGTGTTATTCATCTTAATAAGAGTCTGCAGTTGATTGCTAATGAAGCCTGCGACGCCTTTAAGGCGGGAATTGGTTCAATTTTGCTGATTGATTTGGAATTGGAGGAACTGGTTATTAAGGCTGCCAGAGGCCTGGATGAAGCCGTTATCAGGGAAACCAGGGTGAAGGTGGGAGAAAGAGTTTCCGGCTGGGTAGCTGAATTTAGAGAACCTCTTTTAGTAGTAGATATCGAGAAAGATCAACGGTTTGCCAAGAGAAGCAATGAAAAATATTTTAATAAATCTCTTATTGCCGCTCCTATATTCTGCCTGGGCCAATTCATGGGAGTTATTAATATTAACAACAAAAAGACTAAAGAAGTGTTTACTGAGCACGACCTGGATTTATTGGTGGCCATTGCCGAGCAGGCGGGAATAATTATCAATAATGCCGACAACTATAAAAAACTGCAGAACTTATATATGGATACCGTTTCGGCTTTAACCGAGGCCATTGATACCCGCGATCACTACACTAAAAATCACTCAGAGCATGTAACCCAATATGCTGTGGACATAGCCAGGGAATTAGGTTTAAGCGAGGAGAGAATAAGTATTTTAAGGGATGCGGCTAAACTGCATGATATTGGAAAGATAGGAGTGCATGATTACATTTTAATGAAACCCGGGAAGTTGACTAATGAAGAGTGGGAGGAGATTAAACTGCACGCGCTTAAAGGTGTCAAAATTCTTCAACCGCTTACTTTTTTAAACGGTTCAATAGATATTATCAGGAGCCACCACGAAAGATACGATGGCCAAGGTTACCCGGATGGCAGGAAGGGTGAAGATATACCTTTTGAGGCCAGAATTATGGCAGTTGCTGATTCTTTTGACGCTATGACAACTGAAAGGCCTTACCGCAAGGCTTTAACGACAAAGGAGGCCTTAGATGAAATCGTGCGCGAAAAAGGTAGTCAATTTGACCCTGATATAGCCGATGCTTTCTTGAGGTGCGTTAGCAAAAAAAACTATAGTTTTTCACAGGAAAGTACTGATTTAAAAGAGTGAATTTGTAATAAATCTTTTATAATCCTTTTAGCAGATTCAAAAGAAAATCTTCCCCTCTCACCTTAAAAATGCTTGATTTTTTTAAATCCTTAAGTTATAATATATATCTTACTATATAATATGAACAAAAAGTGGGGAAAGAGGTTTTTATGGGTGATTTTTTTGGCGCTTTGTTTAGAAATAAGGTTTTATTAATTGCTGTTTTGTCCTGGTTTATAGCTCAGAGCGTCAAGGTGCTGCTGGGTATTATAAAGGAGAAGAGATTTAACTTTAAGTGGTTTGTGGGAACGGGAGGAATGCCCAGTTCTCACGCGGCCGGTGTAGCGGCTTTGGCGATGGCTGTTGGTTTGAGTGAAGGCTTTGATTCTGTAATCTTCGCGGTTTCACTGCTCTTTGCTGTAATTGTAATGTTTGACGCGCAGGGAGTAAGGCAGGATACCGGTATTCAGGCGGAGGTCCTTAATGAGATTACAGATGACATATACTTTAAGCGCGGAATTAAGGAAGAAAAGTTAAGAGAGCTTGTAGGGCATACGCCGGTTGAAGTATTGGCCGGCATGATTCTGGGCATCTTAGTCAGTTTAGTATTTTGTTGATATTTTGCAAACAGTTTTATCGGGGGGCATAGTTGAGAAAGATAGTTATTGCGGCTGTAGTTATCGTAGTGGCAGCCGCGGTTTTCATATCGTTTATAACACATTCCAGGAACTCCGCGGTGTCGTTAGAAAGCCGGCTGAGTAAGCCGCGGCTTCTGGTAAAAAACCAGAACTTAAAAGAGGCCAAGGAAAGCTACCGCTTGATTATAGATGAATTTAAAGAGTCTGAAGAGGTAGTAATCGCTCTAAGTGAGCTGGCGGATATCTATCACGCGGAAGGCCAGCTTTTAAAGGCCAAGCAGATTTATACTGATATTATTCACCGGTATTCAAAGGATGCCGCGGCAGTTGATATTCAGGATAAACTTTGGAATCTTAATATTGAAATACTTTTTTCGGGGCTGATAGCGGATGATAGTACGGTCTATGAGGTTAAGGCGGGAGATACTATAAACAAGATAGCCAGGAAATTTAAAACAACGGTTGAGTTAATTAAAAAAAGTAATAGCATAAAAAATTCTGCCATCCGGCCAAATGACAGATTAAAAGTTGCAACAGCCACCTTCAGCATTGTGGTTGATAAGTCTCAAAACACACTTACATTAAAAGCGGGTAATGAAGTTATTAAGATTTATAGTGTATCAACCGGTAAGGATAATTGTACCCCGACAGGTAATTTTACGATTGTTACTAAGCTGAAAGACCCCGTTCACTTTCAACCTGGAAAGATAATTCCGGCGGAAAGCCCGGAAAACGTTTTAGGCTCACGCTGGATGGGCATTTCAATTAAGACCTACGGAATACACGGTACAACCGAGGAGGGAAGCATAGGCCAGCAGATTACTAAGGGATGCGTCAGAATGACGAACGAGGAAGTTGAAGAGCTTTATGATATTGTTGCTAAGGGCACTGAAGTAACCATAGTGGATTAGACAGATGAACGGAATCGGTTTAGACTTTGAAAAACCTATAATAGAGCTGGAGAGAAAGATAGTAGAACTTCAAAGTTTTACCTCCGATGAGAAAATGGATCTTAATAACGAGATCCAGAGTCTCCAGAAAAAATTGGAGCAGTTGAAGAAGGAGATATATAAAAATTTAACTCCCTGGCAGAGAGTGCGGATAGCCCGCCACCTCCAGAGGCCTTATATGATGGACTACGTAAAAGCTATTACTCAGGGCTTTATAGAGCTTCATGGAGACAGAAGGTTTGGCGATGACAAGGCGATGGTGGGCGGATTCGCGACAATAGACGGGGGCAAGGTATTAGTAATCGGGCATCAAAAAGGCCGAGGCATAAAACAACAGGTAGAAAGAAATTTCGGATGCGCTCATCCGGAAGGGTACCGCAAGGCCCTAAGGTTAATGAAGCTGGCGGAAAAGTTTGACCTGCCTATTATTAGTTTTATTGATACGCCCGGCGCGTATCCGGGTATTGGAGGTGAAGAGAGAGGCCAGGCAGAAGCCATTGCGGTTAATTTAAGGGAAATGGTTTCTCTGAAGACGCCGATAGTTGTAGTAGTAATTGGAGAGGGCGGTTCTGGTGGAGCTTTGGGTATAGGCGTAGGAGACAGGATATGTGTTTTAGAGAACGCTTATTACTCTGTTATTTCACCCGAAGGCTGTTCGGCGATTTTATGGAAAAAGAAAGAGTTGGCTGAAGAGGCGGCCAGGGTACTAAAATTAACGGCAAAGGATCTACTTGAACTTAAGATAATTGATGAAATTATTCCTGAGCCTTTAGGCGGAACCCACCGGGATTATGAAAAGGCGGCCCGGGCGGTCAAAGAGGCAATAGTCAGGCACCTTCAGGAATTAAAAAAAATGAGCAAAGATGAGCTGATTGAAGCAAGATATCAGAAGTATAGAAAGATAGGAGTTTTTAAAGAGCCTCCGTTAGAAAGCAGTGTTTCCTAACAGGTAAAATTTATTTTTAGGAGGAGAGATGGCCGCGAATATTAATATTCTGCCCGGATTTAAAAGGGTATTAAGCTATGAGATAGAACTGTCTAAGACAGCTGTTAAAGCCTTATCGGTTTCTGTCTTTATTGTGCTGATGGCTTTGGGCGCCTACGTAAGGATACCTTTACCTTTTACACCGGTTCCGGTTACATTGCAGACTCTTTTTATAATGCTGGCGGCGGTTTGTCTGGGACGCGGGCTGGCCGGATTGTCACAGCTTGGCTACCTCTTATTAGGATGTTTAGGAATGCCTGTTTTTGCCGGCGCTGCTTCCGGAATTTCTCATTTAACGGGAGTTACGGGAGGCTATTTAATCGGTTTTGTTCTGGCCGCTTATATCATCGGCCTTTTAATGAAATTGAGAGACGGCCTCTTGTGGACAGCATTTAGTTTTTTAAGCGGTTTTTTTGTTTTGTATTTGTCGGGGACACTTTGGCTAAAAGTAAGTATGAACGTAACTTTTCAGGAGGCTTTTAGTTTGGGAGTCGTGCCCTTTATGCCCGGAGGCTGCGTAAAAATAATAGCGGCCTTATCTTTTTATAAGACATTTAGAAATAAGTTTAAGGGCTTTTGAATAATAACTAATAAATCCTCCCTGGTTAAAAGTTAAATTTTCAGATAACTTTGGCGGTGTAGCTCAGTTGGTTAGAGCAGTCGGCTCATACCCGGCGCGTCGGCCGTTCGAATCGGCCCACCGCTACCAATTTTATGATAGTTCAGGATAAATTCATCAAAGCAATTGAAGAATACGGTATGCTGAAAAAGAAGGATATCGTTTTAGCCGGTGTCTCAGGCGGCCCTGATTCAGTTGCCCTCTTAATGCTTCTTGCCGAGTTCAAAGATAGGTTCTCCCTCAAAATACACGTTGTTCATTTTAATCATATGTTAAGAAAGGGAGAGGCGGAAAAAGAGGAGCGGTTTGTCAGAATGCTGGCGAAGAATCTGGGGTTTTCGGTTGCCGTTAGGCGCGAGAACGCGGCTCTTAAAGCAAAGAAAGACGGGCTCTCGCTGGAAGATGCCGCCCGGCGCCTGCGATATGACTTTTTTTTTAAGACAGCAGGTAAACTTAAAGCCTATAAAATTGCTCTGGGGCATACCTTGGATGACCAGGCTGAAACATTTATTATGCGCGCCGTCAGAGGCGCGGGCATAAGGGGGCTGGCCAGTATTTGGCCCGTACGCAAGATGGAAAATTGTTATATTATCAGACCATTACTTAAAACGACGAAGAAGGAGATTCTTGAGTACCTAAAAAAAAATAAGGCCGGCTTTTGCGTGGACTCCTCAAATCTGAATACCGTTTATCTGAGAAATGAGGTGCGGCTGAAAATTATACCTTACCTGATGAGAAGGCACAACCCCCAAATAAAAGAAACACTGTCGAAAGAGGCGGAGCTTTTAAGGGAAGGCTATCGGTATATTAGTAAAGAGGCCCAAAAAGTTTTAAAGGGGCTGGAAAAAAAGATTGCCGGCGGACTATCAATTGAACTGACTAAATTTAAAAAGATAGATGTTTGTCTCCAGACAGAATTGCTTTGCCAGCTTATTTCTAAAGTAAAGGGCGGCCTGAGCAGGATTTCTTTTGAGCACATATCAAATATAAAGACCTTGATTGGCCGGGAGCGGGGTACTACAGAGCTCCATCTTCCGGGCGGGATAGAAGTCGTAAAAGAGTATAATTTTTTAAAGGTTTTTAAGAGGGTTCGCCGGAAAGAGGCGGCTGGCGGCCTGCCGGTAAAACTTAAAATTCCAGGCCGTACAAAAATAAAAAGTCTTGGGCTGGCAGTTGAGGTCGAAGCTCTTGATAAAAGTTCATTTAAGCCGCGAAAACGCAAAGAGACGGAATTTATAGATGCCGATAAATTGGAAGAAGAGATATTTTTAAGAACGAGAAAATCCGGTGACAGGTTTAAGCCTCTGGGAATGAGAAAAAATAAAAGCCTTAAAAAGTTCTTTATTGATGCCAAGATACCGCAAAGGGCGAGAGAGAAAATTCTGCTTCTGGTATCAGGGCATAAAATTGTCTGGGTGGCGGGCCACCGCCTGTCAGAAGATTTTAAAATAGGCAAAGAAACGAAAAGGGTTTTAAAACTAAAGTTAGAGGGGGCAAATCTCTAAAAAAAGTTCTGATCCCCTCAAAAAAAAGTTGCTTTTTCGGTGCGGTCTGTTATAATTAAAAGTTAATCTTTAAAAAGGAGACGTGGAATTTTATGCCTTCAGGAAATAATATAAAAAAAAGCGGTAACAAGGGTAACTCCGGCAAGAAAAAGAAGGGCGTTGGTAAGCCTGCTCCTAAGCAGAACAGTGCCTTTTTGTTTATTGCTATAGCAAGCTTATTTTTCTTCCTTTTTCTTTACAAAAATTATGTTATGACGCAGCCTTTGACGTACGGTGAGTTTTATAGGATATTGCAGGATAATAAAAATACCGGACGCATTGAGTCGGTTGTCCTTCAGGATAGTATTATTCAAGGCACATTTTCAGACGGTAAAGAGTTTCGGGTTGTTATTCCGCCGAATGACCCTGATTTAGTCAAGCTGTTGAAACAAAATGTAGAGACTGAAAAATTTTCTGTTAAATTACCAAGTCTTTTAGCGCAGATTCTTATGGCAGTTGTTCCTATGCTGATATTTATTGGCTTGTTTTGGATTTTCTTTGTCAAAAAGGCAGCGCAGGAAGGAAAGCGCCTCTTCAGCTTTGGCCAGAGCAAGCCCTTTCAGCCAAGCGGCGGCAAGCTTAACATCACCTTTAAAGATGTAGCCGGAGTAAGTGAAGCGAAAGAAGAGCTGCAGGAGGTAATTGAATTTCTAAAAGAGCCTAAAAAGTTTCAGCGCTTGGGAGGCAAGATTCCTAAAGGCATCCTTCTTATGGGGCCTCCGGGCTGCGGCAAGACGCTTTTGGCCAAAGCCGTCAGCGGAGAGGCAAAGGTTCCTTTTTTCAGTATAAGCGGCTCTGATTTTGTGGAAATGTTTGTGGGAGTAGGGGCCTCGCGGGTCAGAGACCTGTTTAGCAAAGCAAAAAAGTCAGCCAAGCTCAGCGGCAAGGGAGGCATAATCTTTATTGATGAGATAGATGCCGTCGGCCGCCAGCGTTTCGCGGGTATCGGCGGAGGGCATGACGAAAGAGAGCAAACCCTCAATCAGCTTCTCTCCGAGATGGACGGCTTTAATACTCAGGAAGGGGTTATTCTGATAGCCGCCACTAACCGTCCTGATGTTTTAGATCCGGCGTTATTGCGGCCGGGCCGTTTTGACAGGCAGATAGTGGTTGACCGTCCGGACATAAAAGGAAGAGAGGCCATATTGAAGGTGCACAGCCGCACTGTGAAGCTGGATAAAGACGTAGATCTTGCCCTTATCGCCCGGCGGACGCCCGGATTTTCGGGAGCCGACCTGGCCAATTTAGTCAACGAAGCGGCGCTTCTGGCGGCAAGGAGTAATAAAAACGCGGTTGAGACAGAAGAGCTTGAAGCGGCTATTGAGCGGGTTATGGCGGGGCCTGAAAGGAAGTCAAAGGTTATCAGTGAGTATGAAAAATCAGTTGTCGCTTATCATGAGTCCGGACACGCGCTTCTGGCTCTTTTGATTAAAGAAGTGGATCCGCTCCATAAAGTATCCATCATACCCAGGGGAGCAAAGGCACTGGGCTATACTCTGCAGCTCCCTCTTGAAGATAGATATATTGTGACCAAAAAAGAACTTATGGGCAGGCTGGCTGTTCTTTTAGGCGGGCGGGTGAGTGAAGAGTTAATTTTTGAGGAAATTTCAACCGGCGCCCAGAATGACCTGGAGGTGACTACAAACATAGCCAGAAGGATGGTCTGTGAATTTGGTATGAGTAAAAAGTTGGGACACCTTACCTTTGGCCACAGAAGAGAGCAGGTATTCTTAGGCAGGGACATTGGGGAAGAGAGAAACTATAGCGAAGAAACCGCCTTGTTAATTGATAAAGAGGTGAGGTCTATTGTTGATGAAGCTTATGGCAGAGCCAGCTCTCTATTGACGGAACATAAAGCCGAGCTGAAAAAAATAGCCGAAAAGTTAAAGGAAGAAGAAACACTCTACGCGGAGCAGGTGAAGAAACTCTTGGGGTTGAAGGATAATGGAAGCCAGGATACTGAAGATAGAGAGCCAAAATGAAGCGATTAGAGAAATAAGGAAAGTTGGCGCTTGCCCGGGGGGCGTGAAATTTATGAGCCCCAAGGCAGTATCTTTGGCGGTAAAGATTAAAGAGCTTAAGTCCGCGGCCTGCAACATAATGAAGCAGGAGATGCTGTCGCTTGGAGGCGAGGTTGCGGTTTCAAGGGACGCGGTAACTAATAAAGTAAAAAAATCAGACTGCCTGATCTTTGGTAATTTATCTCAGATTAAAAAGCTCTGTTTCAAGCTCAATAAGCAGCCGTTTGGTTTAACCGAAATTTCCGGAAAACTGAAGGAGGCTCTTTGTAATTATCAAAAGAACACCTTTAAACTTATCTGTGGGAAACACAGGCTTTACCCGGGCAGAAAAGTTTATCTTATGGGGATATTAAATGTAACGCCGGACTCTTTTTCGGACGGCGGTTTGTTTTTTAATCCGCGTAAGGCGGTAGAACGCGGGTTTGAGATGGCCGGTGAAGGAGCGGATATTATTGATGTAGGCGGTGAGTCTACCAGGCCCGGAGCAAAACCTATAACTCCGCGCCAGCAGATAAAAAGGGTCGTTCCTGTTATAAAGAGACTGAGCAGAAGATTAAAAGTTCCGGTTTCTATAGACACGAGGAGCCGCCAGGTAGCCTTAGCGGCTTTAGAGGCGGGAGCGGCAATGATTAACGATATATCGGGTCTTAAGAAGGATAGCGCTATAGCTGAACTGGCTGTCCGTTTTAAAGCGGGGCTGGTTCTTACGCATTCAAAGGGCACCCCCCGGACTATGCAGAAAAAGCCGGAATATAAATGTCTGATGCAGGATATTATTAATGGTTTAGCGGAGAGCGTCAATAGGGCTTTAGGCGCTGGGGTCGTGAAGGAGCAAATTGTAATTGACCCGGGTGTAGGTTTTGGAAAAACAACGGAGCATAATCTGAAGATATTAAAAAACCTCTCAGAACTTAAAAGTTTAGGTCTTCCCATTATGGTGGGCACCTCAAGAAAGT
>DAOVNW010000028.1 GCA_030630095.1 Candidatus Omnitrophota bacterium | reverse complement strand
CAGAAAACCCACTGACTGTGAGCTTGAGACTCTAGCCCAAACCTGGTCTGAGCACTGCTCTCATAAGACATTTAAGGGGCTGATTGAGTATGAAGGTAAGGTTATTGACGACCTGCTTAAGTCCACTGTTATGCGGGCGACAACTGTTTTGAATAAGGACTGGTGCGTTTCTGTTTTTAAGGACAATTCGGGGATAATTGAATTTGATGATGAGTATAATGTCTGTTTTAAGGTTGAGACGCACAATCATCCGTCCGCTTTAGAGCCTTATGGAGGCGCTTCAACCGGCATTGGAGGGGTGATAAGAGACCCTCTGGGTACCGGCCTGGGCGCCAGGCCCATAGCTAATACGGATGTCTTTTGTTTTGGCCCGCCGGATTATCCTTTTGAAAAGCTTCCTAAAGGTACGCTTCATCCAAAAAGAGTTATGAAGAGAGTTGTTGCCGGTGTCAGGGACTACGGCAATAGAATGGGTATCCCCACGGTAAACGGGGCCGTCTATTTTAATGAAGGCTATGTCGGAAATCCGCTTGTTTATTGCGGCAACATCGGTATTATGCCCAGGAATAAATGTTTTGATAAAGTAGATACCGGAGACCTTGTGGTTGTTGTGGGCGGTAAGACGGGAAGAGACGGCATTCATGGCGCCACGTTCTCGTCAGGCGAGCTGACTCATGAGTCGGAGGAAATCTCAAGCTCCGCTGTTCAAATCGGAAATCCCATAACCGAAAAGAAAATGGCCGATGTCATTATAAAGGCCCGCGATAAAAATTTATATAAAGCTATCACCGACTGCGGCGCCGGAGGCCTGTCGTCAGCTATAGGGGAGACAGGCGAGGAAACAGGCGCCAGAGTTGATCTCGAAAAGGTTCCCCTAAAGTACCAGGGGCTTAATTATTCAGAGATATGGATATCTGAGTCTCAGGAGAGGATGGTGCTGGCGGTTGACAGGAGTAAGGCAGACGCGCTCATAAACCTTTTTGCTTCAGAGGACGTTGAAGCTGTTGTTATCGGAGAATATAGCGATACTAAGAAGTTAGAGCTTTTCTATGATGGCAATAAGGTTTGCGAGCTGGATATGCAGTTTTTGCACAAGGGGCTTCCAAGGGTCAAAAATAAAGCCGTCTGGAGAATGCCCGACCTGAAAGAGCCGTTATTAAAAGAAAAAGATGATTATACAGATACTCTCAGAAAGATACTCTCAACCTACGATGTATGCGGTAAAGAGTGGATTATCAGGCAGTATGACCATGAGGTTCAGGGCCAGACCGTCTTGAAGCCTCTATGCGGCAAGGATAATGATTCGCCCAATGACGCCGCCTGTATAAAACCGCGTTATGATTCTAAAAAGGGACTGCTTATTTCCTGCGGGATAAACCCCTACTTTGGTATGATTGATCCCTACTGGATGGCGGTTAATGTTGTTGATGAGGCCTTAAGGCAGATAGTTGCCTCTGGTGGTAATTTAGAGAGAGTTGCTATACTTGATAACTTTTGCTGGGGTTCTCCTGAGAAGGAAGAACAGATGGGTTCGTTAGTAAGGGCGTCTATTGGTTGTTATGACGCGGCCGTGGGTTATGAGACTCCTTTTATCTCGGGGAAAGACAGCTTAAACAATGAGTACAATGAACACGGTAAAACAATATCTATTCCCGGGACACTTCTGATATCAGCTATGGGTGTAATGGAGGATAGTACTAAAACTATATCGGCTGACTTTAAAGAAGCAGGCAGTCTTATTTATGTCGTTGGATTGACTAAGGATGAACTTGGAGCTTCCGCGCTCTACAGGCTAAAAGGCCAAATGGGGGCCAATGTGCCCACGGGCAGTATAAAGGATAATAAAAAATTGATGGACGCTCTCTCCGGGGCCGCGGCAAAAGGCCTTGTTAGAAGCTGTCATGATTGTTCCGAGGGCGGCCTGGCAGTTTGTATAGCTGAGATGGCCTTCGCGGGAGGTTTGGGAGCGGATGTTAACCTGAAAGATGTAGTAATTAATATGGAAAAGCCGCTTGACTATAAAATACTCTTTTCAGAGTCAATGTCTCGATTTATAGTAGAGATTTTGCCGGATAAAAAAGATGATTTTGAGAAGGTTTTAAAAGATATGCCGTTTGGCCGAATAGGTGAGGTTAGGGATAATAAGCAAGTGAAGGTTAAAGGTTTAAGCGGTAAAACGATTATTAAAGCTGATATAAATGAGCTCAAAGAAAGTTGGCAGAAGCCGTTAAGGTGGTAATAAACATGGTTAAAGTAATAGTGCTTCGCGCGGCGGGGACAAACTGTGATAGAGAGACAGCTGATGCTTTTAGAAGGCAGTCGGCGGAGGTGGACGTGGTCCATATAAATGAGTTAAAGTCGAAGAAGAAGAAATTATCTTCTTATCATATTCTGGCCATACCCGGAGGTTTTACATATGGTGATGATATAGCTTCGGGCAGAATTCTTGGTAATGAGCTAAAGTTTAACTTAAAAGACGACCTTTTGAAGTTTGTTAATGAGGGTAAGCTTATTATCGGTATCTGTAACGGTTTTCAGGTGTTGGTAAAATCGGGACTGCTGCCTGACGCGGAAACTTTTTCTCAAACTACTACCTTGAGCCTTAATGACAGTAATAAATTTGAAGATAGGTGGGTACACCTAAGAAAATGCAAAATGCAAAACGCAAAATGCAAAATTGAATGTATATGGACGGAGGGTATTGACGGTATTTATTTACCTATAGCTCATGCAGAGGGTAAGTTTATAGCTGATAAAGAGGTTTTGGAAGAGTTAAAAGATAACAACCAGATTGTTTTTCAGTATGACCCCTACAACCCCAACGGTTCTTTAGAAAATATTGCCGGTATTTGCGATAAGACCGGCAGGATATTTGGTTTGATGCCGCATCCGGAAAGATTCTTGACTCCCAATCATCATCCGTCCAGCACCAGAGCAAAAGGGGATAAAACAATAAACGGAAATATTATATTTAAAAACGCGGTTTCATATGTTAAATCTAAATTGCTTAAAAGCGGAGTATCTTGATGGGAGTTACTTATAAGAAGGCCGGTGTGGATATAAAAAAGGCGGATAAGTTTATCGCCTCAATTAAAAAGATAGCCAAAACAAAAAACAGGGCTGTGATTGGCGCTATTGGAGGTTTTTCCGGCTTCTATAAACTTGACGCGAAAAAAATGAAAGAGCCGGTGTTGGCGGCCAGTTGTGACGGAGTGGGCACTAAGCTGAAAGTAGCTTTTTATATTGATGAGCACAGGACGGCGGGTATTGATTTGGTGGCTATGAATGTAAACGACTTGGTTGCCTCGGGCGCTAAGCCGTTATTCTTTTTAGATTACATATCTTCTTCTTCTCTCAATTTGAAATGTTTAAAGGGTATTATGGAAGGAATCGCTGAAGGCTGCCAGGAGGCGGACTGCCTGATACTTGGCGGCGAGACGGCTCAAATGCCCGGTTTTTATAAAGGTGATGAATATGATGCTGCCGGTTTTTGCGTTGGTATAGTTGATAGAAAAGATATAATTGACGGAAGCGGGATAAAGGATTCCGACGTTGTAATAGGCCTTAAATCAAGCGGCATCCACTCAAACGGCTATTCTTTGGTAAGAAAACTCTTTTCATTAAAATACATAAAAGAGCGCAAAAATCTCTTTTATAAACCCACTAAAATTTATGTAAAACCTGTGTTGAAGCTTAAGGAAAAGATAAAGATTAAGGGCATTGCCCATATTACCGGCGGCGGATTTTATGATAATATAATAAGAATACTTCCTGATAATATAAAGTGTGAGATTAAAAAAGGAAGCTGGCCGGTATCCGAAGTATTTAAGCTGATAGAGAAAAAGGCCAAGGCCTCTGACAAGGAGATGTACCGCACCTTTAACATGGGGATAGGTATGGTGGTAATCGTAAGCAAAAAGGACACAGAGCGCGCGCTTGGTATTTTAAAGAAGCAGAAGATTGACGCCTATATTATAGGAGATTGTAAAAAGGCCTCTAAGAGGTCTGTGGCCTTGAGTTAATATTTATTGGAAGGGTTGGAATGAAGATACTTGTTGTTGGTTCGGGCGGGAGAGAGCATGCCATTATTAAGAAAATATCGGAGAGTCCGCGAGTAAAAGAAATTTACGCGGCTCCCGGAAACGGCGGTATTTCAGATATAGCTATGCTTGTTGATATAAAGGCTGATGAGATAGAAAAACTTGCTTACTTTGCTTATGAAAATGGAATTGACCTTACGATTGTAGGCCCGGAAGCGCCTCTGGTAAAAGGAATTACTGAAGCCTTTGAAAAAAGGTACCTTAAGATATTTGCCCCCTCCAAAGAGGCCTCGCGCCTTGAGGCCAGTAAAATATTTACCAAAGAAATCTGTAAAAAATATAATATTCCGACGGCCGGCTTTGAGGTTTTTGATGAGCCTCAAAAGGCTATGGATTATATTGAAAGGGCGGAGAAGCCGCAGGTTGTAAAGGCTAACGGCCTGGCCGGCGGCAAGGGTGTTGTCGTTGCCGGAGACAAGGAGGAAGCCAAAGAGGCTGTGCGGGCAATGATGATTGAAAAACGGTTTGGCGATGCCGGTTTGAAAATTATGATTGAAGAGCGCCTCTATGGCGAGGAGGCGTCTATTTTAGTTTTGAGTGACGGTGAAAACATTTATCCTCTGGCTTCCAGTCAGGATCATAAGCAGATATACGACGAGGATAGAGGGCCGAATACCGGCGGCATGGGCGCTTATTCGCCGGCGCCGGTAATAACGGACACTATGTATCAGCGGATTATTGCTGAAATTATAACACCTACGATTTTTGCTATGAAGGAAGAGAGTTGTCCTTATAAAGGGGTGCTGTACGCGGGCGTGATGATTACAGAAGAAGGGCCTATGCTTTTAGAGTATAACATACGTTTTGGCGATCCGGAGACACAGGCGGTGCTGCCGAGAATGAAGTCGGATTTGATTGAGGCTATAGAGGCTGTAATTGACGGCCGGTTAAATGAGCTTAAGGTTGAGTGGGATGAGAGAAGTTGTGTCTGCGTTGTACTGGCTTCAGGCGGATACCCGGCGGACTATGAAAAGGGAAAGGAAATATCAGGCCTGGATAAGGTAAAGAAGCTAAAGGATATAGCGGTCTATCACGCCGGCACTAAAAAAGAAGACGGCAAAGTTTATACCAGCGGAGGAAGGGTGCTGGGGGTGACGGCTTTGGATAAGGATATAAGCGGCGCGATTGATAAGGCCTATGAAGCCATTAAGTTAATATCTTTTGACAAGATGTATTACAGAACTGACATTGGACAAAAGGCGGTAAAAAGAGTAAAGAGTTGATATAAAGAGGGAGGAAGTGGTGATGAAAGAGAGGGATTCCCTATCTGTTGAGAGCTGGTTTTCGCGCGGCTGGCAGGTCTATAAGGAAAGACCAAAGCCTCTTATAGGGGCGTCGGTGATTTTTAGCGCTGTTGGTTTGGGCTTTGCAGTGGTTGGTTTATCAAATTGGGGGCCGATTATTCAGGCCCTTGGTAATTTGATAGTTATACCGGTTTTAACGGTGGGATGGGCTTTTTTATTCCTGCGGGCAATAAGAGGCGAAGAAATTAAGGCCTCAGAGATTTTTAGCGCCTTTTCGTGTTTTGGCAGGGCATGGACCACTCAGATGCTTCTTACCCTCATTATATTAGGAGGATTTATTTTACTTATTGTACCCGGGATAATCTTTTCTCTGATGTTTGGTATGTGTGTTTACGCGGTTATGGATAAGGAGATGTCCGCGGTAGAGTCTGTGAAATATAGCAAGAAGATAACAAAAGGCTATAGAGGCCTCATTTTTGTTTTATATGTCGCAACAGGTCTTTTAACCTTATTGGGAATACCTTTTTATCGCGGGTTACATAAGTTAGATTCTAATCTTATGTTGATAGGATTGATTCCTTATTTGATAAATATAGTGTTTATTCTACCCTGGACAGCGGCGGCGGGGGCAGCGGCCTATGATAGCTTGGTGAAAAAAAATGAAGAGGCATTGGAGGTACAGGAAGAGTCCGCGCTGTAGAATTGATAATTATCGGTGTGTTGGCTTCAGTTTAAAGGGACTAAATTCAAATTTTGGAGAAGTTTATGAAAAAGATTGATGTGGCAGTGATAATGGGGAGTAAATTCGACCTTAGTGTTGCCCGGGAGGCGGAAAAGATACTTAAAGAGTTTAAGGTGAAGTGTGAAATGAAGGTTTTATCCGCCCACCGGACGCCTAAGGCGACGGTCAAATACGTTGAAGGCGCGGAGAATAAGGGCATAAAGGTTATAATTGCCCTGGCCGGCAAGGCGGCCCATCTGGCAGGGGTGATCGCGGCCCATACAGCGCTTCCCGTAATAGGCGTGCCTATGGATACCAGGGATTTAAAGGGGATAGACTCTTTGTTTTCTACGGTTCAGATGCCCGCGGGCATACCGGTCGCCTGTATGGCCATTGGTACAACCGGCGCTAAAAATGCCGCCCTGTATGCTATTGAGATATTAGCGCTTAGTGATAAAATGCTGGGCAAAAGGCTCCTGGGATACAGGAAAGAGCAAACCCGTTCTATCCTGAAGACCAAAATATAGGTTATTTTCTTGACGATATTGGCGGGAGTTGTTATACTGAAAGTTGTTGCTGGTTATTCTTTATGCGGGGGTGGGTGATGGAAGAACTGAAAGAAATATTTGAAAACTCTGTCTTTAAATCTATTCTTCCTCTTCTTGTTATAGCTGTATCCTTTTTAGTCGGAATCCTTTTAAGGAACGTGGTCTGCAGGCATCTTTTGCGCTGGGCTAAAAAGACCAGGATTAAGTGGGATGACGTTCTTGTAGAGAACTTAAGGCGCTGGCTTCCTATTTGGACCTTGATTTTGGGCGTTTACCTGGCGCTTGATATGTGGGGGGTATCTGTCAGTCAGGCCTCATTTGGCGGCAAGGCCTTAGCAGCTGCCGCCGTATTAACGGTAACCGTGGCGGCCGCTAACATATTTTCCGCGGCTCTTAGTATGCTGGCCGATAGAGGTGAAGGCGCTCTTGCTGTCAGTAGTCTCACCAGGAATATAACCAGGGTAGTTGTTTTTGTCATCGGCGGCCTGATTATCCTGCGCTCTTTAGGTATTTCCATAACTCCTATATTGGGTACGCTGGGCGTTGGAGGGTTGGCTGTTGCTTTAGCCTTGCAGGATACGCTGGCTAATGTCTTTAGCGGTGTCTATATGACCGTTGCCAGGCATGTAAGAATCGGCGACTTTATAAAATTGGAGAGCGGCGAAGAAGGATACGTATTTGACATCGGCTGGAGGGCGACAAAGGTCAGGATGCTTCCCAATAACGTGGTTATTATTCCCAACTCCAAGTTAGCACAATCGGTTATAACCAATTATTATATGCCGATGCAGGAGATGTCCGTTCTGGTGCAGGTCGGCGTGCATTATGATAGTGATCTAAAGCAGGTAGAGAAGGTTACCATTGAGGTGGCCGAGGAAGTTTTAAAGGATGTTCAGGGAGGTGTAACCGAATTTAAGCCCTTTATCAGATATCATACCTTTAATGATTTTAGCATTGACTTTAGCGTCATTTTGCGGGCAAAGGAGTTTGTTGACAACTATATGATAAAGCATGAGTTTATCAAGAGGCTTCATGAAAGATACAATAAAGAAGGGATTGTTATACCATTTCCCATTAGAGACGTTTATATGAAGGAAAATAAAAGTTAGATGTACACAAAAGAAGAACTGAAAAAAACAATCGTTAATGAGCTGGGTGAGTATAATTTAATCGTCCTTTCAAACCGTGAGCCCTACATTCATACTATGGATGAGGGCAGGGTTTTGGTTCGGCGTCCATCCGGCGGAGCGGTTACCGCTCTTGATCCGGTTATGAAGGCCTGCGGCGGTACCTGGATAGCCCATGGAAGCGGCAGTGGGGACAGAAAGGTGGTTGATAAAAATAATAAGATTATGGTCCCCGAAGACGATCCAAAGTATACCTTAAAAAGATTATGGTTAAGCAAGGAAGAGGAAAAAGGTTATTATTACGGTTTTTCCAATGAGGCGCTCTGGCCTTTGTCTCATATAGTTTATCAGCGTCCGGTCTTTAGAGAAGAAGATTGGCAGATGTATCAAAAGGTCAATAAGAAATTTGCTGACGCGGTGATTGAGGAGATTGGAAGAAGGAATAACAAAAAAACCCTGGTTTGGATACAGGACTTTCAACTTGCCATGACAGCTAAATATATTAAGGAGGCAAATCCTGATATAATTTGCGCTTACTTTTGGCATATTCCCTGGCCTAATCCGGAGGCCTTTAGAATCTGTCCCTTTAAAAAGGAGATAATTGAAGGAATTCTGGCCAACGACATGGTGGGTTTTCACATCAGGTACCATGCCGATAACTTTATAGAGACGGTTGAAAGGGAAGTTGAGGCTAAGACGGACAGAGAGAGGAACTCACTGACAAAAGAAGGCCATGAAACTCTGGTAAGGGCTTTTCCCATTAGCGTTGACTTTGAGGAAATTTCAAGGCAGGTTGCTTTAGAGGCCAGTTTAAAAAGAGCTGAGAAGCTGAAGAAAGACCTTTCGCTGGAGGGCAAGATTGTTTTTTTGGGATGTGACAGGATTGATTATATTAAGGGTATTCCGGAGCGGCTTATAGCTTTTGATAAGTTTCTGGACAAGTATCCGCAGTATAAGGAAAAGATTGTTTTTGTCCAAATAGGGGCGGTCAGCCGCGTGCTTATCAAAGCCTACGAGGACATAAACAGTGAGATAAACAGGCTGGTGGGAGAAATAAACTGGAAACACTCTACCAGCGACTGGGCGCCGCTGATTTTTTCAAAGGAGTTTGTACCTTATAACGATATACTTACTTTTTACAGTCTGGCCGACGTTATAGTAATTAGTTCTTTGCATGACGGCATGAATCTGGTGGCTAAGGAGTATATCTCTTCCAAGAATGACAATAACGGCGCTATTATCTTAAGTCAGTTTACCGGTTCTGCCAGGGAGCTGCAGGAAGCGCTTTTTATTAATCCTTTTAATACTGATGAATTTGTTAGTACCATTAAGCGGGTCATTGATATGCCTCAAAAGGAAAAAGAGAAACGGATGAAAATTTTGAGGGACATTGTGGCCGATAATAACATTTACAAATGGGCGGCGGCGGTTATACAGGAGCTGTCTAAATTCTACCTTTAATAATTCCGCTGT
>DAOVNW010000179.1 GCA_030630095.1 Candidatus Omnitrophota bacterium | reverse complement strand
TTTATCAGTCTTGCCGGGAAAGAAAAAAGCCGGGTATTGCCTTTTAAAGGCATAAAACTTTACGCTGTGCTTTGCCTTTAATTCTTTATATAACAACGTCATATAGTGAGAAATTCCTCCCCTGAAAGGATATGACGGCCCGACTAAAATTATTTTCAAAATACCTTCCTCAATTTTGCTGTTAAGCGTTCACGACGAGGATTATCTGTTTTCTTTATCAACTTCCAATTCCCTAACTTTCGTTAAAGTATCTTCCGCGATCCTTCTGGTGCTGGAGACAAGGTCGGTTAACAGTCCCAGCATGGTAACCAGAAAACCGACGGTAATAAGAATGGAAGCGATAATTAATGACTGGATGTGGCCGGAGGGATTTATACCCGTAACATAAAAATATAAAAATCTCAAAATAAAAAACACGCCCAGGGAGATAAGTACCGCGCCGGTAGTTACAAAAACTCTGAAACCCTCATAGGCAACGTAAACTTTTATAATCGTTGCCGTTGATCTTTGCGTGTAATGAAAAATGCTCGTAAAGAGGCGGGACTTTCTTAATGAACCGTTCGTTTTCACGGGAACGTCTTTTACCGCCAATCCCTTCTCTCCCGCCTGGATAATAGTCTCAAGGGTATAGGAGAAATCACTCACGATGTTTAGCTTCATTGCCGCCTCCCTTGAAAATGCCCTGAAGCCGCTGGTTACGTCCTTAATTTTAAGCCCTGAAAGCCGTGAAACCACCCAACTGCCTATAAATTGCAAAATCCCCTTAATAAAACCCTGCCGCCCGGCCTTTAAAATCTCTCTGTTACCGATAACAATATCAGCTTCCTTGTTTATAATCGGCTTAATCAAATCGGGAATAGCGGCGCCGTCATATTGATTGTCAGCATCCGTATTGACAATAATATCGGCCCCCAGCCTGAGAGACTCTTCAATCCCCGACTTAAAGGCATAGGCAAGGCCGGTATTTCTATTAAGGCGAAGTATGTGCTGAGCGCCATTTTCTCTGGCAACATCAGACGTCCTATCGGTGCTCCCGTCATCAATAACCAATATCTCAACTTCATCAACACCTTCAATCTGTCTGGGAATATCTTTTAACGTTACAGGAAGGGTCTTCTCTTCGTTTAAGCAGGGAATTTGAATAATCAATTTCATAGCTTAAGTCCTTTCTTTCACCCCTTAACTCAACAACCCCTTAATAATAACCTCCACAGCCTCTTCTTCCGATAGGCCGCGGGACATTAAGGTCTGAAGCTGTTTTGAGTCAACGCTTCCGATTGCCGCCTCGTGGGTAATGTGGGCCTTGGGATTTTTAACCTCAACGATAGGAACAGCGCTGGCAGTAGCTTTGTCCTGCACGATCTCCTTACAGTCCACATGGCCCCTGGCATACGAAGCCGTAGCAATAAGTTTACTAAAAACCTCCGCCCTGGCGTTTTCTCTTACGGCAACTCTTGAAATTAAAACTCCTCTCGAGCCTTTGCCTTCAAGTAAACCGGCTTCTTTGATGCTTATAATATCATCACCTCTGCCGCTTATTCTGGCGGTCATCTCCATCACGCTTTCTCTTAAGCAAGTTGTTTCATAATCTATAAATATTTTACCAACTCTGCCTTTTAGAAGCTCAAACTCTGTCTTAAAACGGGCTTTATCCGAAAGAAAGACACGCGCCTTTGGATAAACTTCAATTCCGCCCGTCTCAGAATGAATATGTTTCTCAAGATATAAATAGCTGGCTTCTTCTCCCACTTTTATTTTACCGTTCATTATGTGCTGTACCTTTACGGCATCTGGAAAAATACAATGCGCCAGTACCGAAATAGCCGCTTTTCTTTTTATGTCTATATCCAAAAGTATTCGTTGAGTGCCTTCTTTTTTAAGCATGCCGAAGCACATATGCACCGGATTTTTTATAACTATGCCTTCATTGAGGACTATTTTTATATCCACACCGTCTTTTATCTCTTTGGCGGCAACCTCCAAACCCGGCAAACTCCTCGAACTAATGACCTTGTTATGGCTTATAGTAAGATGAGCCGTTTGGGGGTCATTCAATGCCTCCTCTATACTGGCTGCCTTGTAAAGGCGCTCGGCATCTAAGTTATCCACCCTCTGCCTCCTCGGGTTCATTCTGATGATCGCAGGGCAGGCACTTACCCTTAAAATAATGGCGCATCTTCCTGCCGCTTCCCTTTTCCATAAGGTGTCCGTGGCAAATTAAAAAGGCGTCTTCCGCCTCATCCAGCACTGTCAGGCTGTGGGTAATCAAAATAACCGTCGAACCGCCCTTTTTTAATAACCTTATGGCCTCAAAAATGTTTTTCAGCGAGGCCACGTCAATGCCCGAATCCGGCTCATCCAGCATAACCACCCTGGGCATCATAACCAGGATTGAGGCCAGCTCAATTTTCTTCCTCTCTCCGCCGCTTAATGTTTTATCAACGGCTCTCTTTAAGTAAACAGCGGGATCTAAGGCCACCTTCGTAAGGGCGTTTTTGATAACCTCTTCACTTTTATCCTTAGCCGATGCTTTCATAAAATCCTCCACGCTCAAACCTTCGTAGCGGGCCGGCTCCTGCCAGCCAAGCGTTATACCCGCTTTAGCGCGCTCATCAACCGGTATGCTCTTAATTGAGCGGCCGTCAAGCATAATATCTCCCTCAAAACCCCTGTAACCTTCAAGCCCCATCACCGCAAAAGCAAGCGTTGATTTACCGGCTCCGTTAGGGCCAATAATAGCGTGAATATGCCCTTCTGTAAATTCGAGAC
>DAOVNW010000166.1 GCA_030630095.1 Candidatus Omnitrophota bacterium | reverse complement strand
CAACAAAGGCCATATTAAGCTTTCGCGCTACTTTTTTGCCGGCCGCCGTTTTGCCCGTTCCCATAAATCCAACCAAATATATATTCATCCCACCCTCTCTAAGTCATTTTCAACGGGATTCATTTAAAACTTTTTAATCTGCCCGATATAACCCTTAAAGTTTCTTTTTAACTCATCCATTGAGTCCCCGCCGAACTTATCGAGATATCCTTTTGCCAGTTCAAAGCTAACGGCTGATTCAGCTACAATTGCCGCCGCGGGTACAGCTGTAGTATCAGAGCGTTCCACCTGCGCCTTAAAAAGCTTTTTGCTGTTAATATCAATAGAAACCAGCGGCTCCATTAAAGTAGGTATGGGTTTCATAGCGCATCTAACAACAATAGGCTCACCGTTACTCATCCCCCCTTCAATACCGCCCGCGTTATTTGTCTTATGATAAAAGCCCTTTGTCTTTTGGTAGTAAATTTCGTCATGGACATCAGAACCCGCCTTTTGGGCCGCTTCAAAACCCAGACCAATTTCAACTCCCTTAATCGCCTGAATTGACATAAGGGCCAGTGCCAGCTGTCCGTCTAACTTTCTGTCATAATGAACGTGCGAGCCTATGCCGGCCGGAACACCCCTTACCATTATCTCAAAAGTGCCTCCCAGTGTATCTTTTTCCCCTTTAATTTTGTCTATATCCCGCCTCATTAATTTTTCAGCCGTTTTATCGGCGCACCTCAGGGATGATTTATCCGCCCTTTTCTTTATCTCGTGAAAAGTTAAGCCTTTTGTATCGGCTTTAACCCCCCCTATACTTACCACGTGAGATAAAATATCAACGCCGAATTCATTAAGAAACAGTTTACAGACAGCTCCGGCCGCCACTCTAACAGCCGTCTCTCTCGCTGATGACCTTTCCAGTATATTTCTTATATCCTTCTGATTATACTTTAACGCCCCCGCCAGATCAGCGTGGCCCGGACGCGGCCTGCTAATCTCTCCCAGAACATCAATCTTATAGTCCCTATTTTTTATCCTCATCGCTATGGGGCTGCCCAGCGTTACGTTCTTCCTTACACCCGAGAGAAATTCTACCTTGTCATCTTCAATCCCTTTTGACCTTGGGCCTCTGCCATAACCGGAAAGTCTTTTTTTTAACTCCCGGTTAATAAATTCAATACTTATAGGCAGGCCCGCGGGCATCGCCTCCAGTATAACTACCAGACACTTGCCGTGCGATTCGCCGGCGCTTAAATATCTCAACATAATATAACCTCCTTAAAGACTGAACCAATCAAGGATATGTCTGCCCCAGAAAATAACGACGAAAGCGGCTAATGATAAAAAAGGCCCGTAAGGAATAATATCCTCCTTGGTTTTGATTTTTACTATTATACCCACAATAGCGCCAAATACGGGAGCAATAAAAAAAATAAAAATCATAGGGATAAGGCCCAAAAAAGCTCCCATCATAGCCATCAGCTTTACGTCTCCCGCCCCCATACTCTCTTTTCGAAAAATGATATTTCCCAGCACTCCTATCAAATATATACTGCCTCCTCCAGCTAAAATACCCAGCAAAGAACTAACTCCCGAATAAAAGCGGGGAGAAGCCAAAAAATCATTAGGCCATAAACGAAATAAGGCCCCCAACGAAACAGTCGCCACCGGCGGCAGGCCGGAGATCGCGGACTGCAGAGGCGGATACAGAAGGCTCAAAACAAAACCGATAATGAGGCCGTAAACACTAATCTCATCCGGAATAATCTTATATTTTAGGTCAATAAAACTGGCGGCTAAAAGCCCCGAGCCAAGCAAACAATAAATCGCGGCTACTATTATATCCTTGATAAAAAACGTATAAAAGGATAAAAACATAACAGCGGTAATAAGTTCAACCAGAAAATACTGAAAGGGTATTCTCCCTTTGCAAAACCGGCACCGGCCTCTTAACATAAGATAACTTAAAAGCGGGATATTGTCATACCAGAGGATCGGTTTTTCGCATTGGGGGCAATGAGAGGAGGGCTTAATAAGAGACTTCTCTACCGGAAGACGGTAGATGCAGACATTTAAAAAACTACCGATAATTGAACCTAAGGTGAATACGAAAATTTTTATAATCATTTTTATTTTTGCCGCAAGGCGTTCCGCATAACTTTTTCGGGAGGATTAATGCCCGTCCAAATTTTAAAAGCCCTCACACCCTGATAAAGCAAAAGCCCTTCTCCGTTGAGGGCTTTAAGGCCGCGTAGTTCGGCCGTCTTTAATAATTTTGTCCGGGGAGGATTATAGATTAGATCGCAGACAAGAAGTTTGCTATGCAAAAATTTCTCCTCTATTACCAGGGGGTCGGTTTTTTTAAGCCCTACACCAGTCGCGTTTACAAACAACTCGGACGACATAACGGCCTCTTTGATTCGCTTTTTACCGGCAAAAGGGATGGCAGTAATCCGGCATTTGGAAAATTTCGGCTTTAGCGACAATTCTAATTTTTTTGCTTTGCTGTCTTTTATATCAACTAAAGTTATTGATTCCGCTCCATTGTCAGCCAGCGCGAAGCCCACCGCCCGGGAAGCCCCTCCGGCTCCTAAGATAAAAATATTTTTACCCTGAGGCTCAAATTTCGCGTCCAGCCTTAAGGAATCAATAAAACCATCAGCATCTGTATTATAACCCTTAAGCCTGCCGTTACAATTTACTACAGTATTGACCGCGCCTATCGCTTTTGCCTGAGGGTCAACATAATCAAGATACCTGATACATTTTTCTTTGTGGGGTATAGTAACATTTATGCCTCTGATGCCTAAGGCCCTGACAGCTTCTATGGCAGACCTTAAATTTTTTGGCGGAACCTTAAAGGCGGCATATTTGGCGTTCATTTTGAGGGCGGAAAACGCGGCATTGTGCATTAGGCAGGAAGCAGTATGTTCAACCGGATATCCTATTAAAGCATAAATTTCTGTCAGTCCGTTTATTTCCGCTTTCATTAAAGTAATCCGCTAAGGTTTATTTTCGCTTAGATAGGTAAATTAACTTATTAATAGCGT
>DAOVNW010000008.1 GCA_030630095.1 Candidatus Omnitrophota bacterium | reverse complement strand
CGCAAGTCCCTATGAAATTGTAGTTCCATTATGATAGTTGAAATCTTACAGCCTGAAGTGTGTAGCCTGTAGCGGAGTTAAATTATGCTAAAAAAACTTAAAAATCTATTTTCATATTTCAAAAAAAATGAAATTCTTGTTATTGATTTTAGCAATGATGCTATTAAGGCTATTGTTGTTAAAAAAGAAGGCGAGAAGGTAGTTGTTCTGGCAAAGGCAGAGGCTCACAGGCCGCGCACTGCAGGCCGCGCACTGCAGATTGAAGATGTTAGTGAGCTTCTTGAGAATCTAAAGAAATATCCAAAACGGGTGGTGTTGGTTAGTTCTGAGGTGAAGTTTTTGTCGGGTGAACTGCCTATATCTCCGGATATGAAAATATCTTCCGACAAATTACGGGAGGCAGTTCGCTGGGAGGCTCAGCCGTATCTTGATTTTTCCGTTTCAGAGGGCCTTTTTGGCTGTCAGTTACAGAAAAATAGTTCCTCTGTTAAAAAAGGATTTTCTAAGGAGATAAATAAGAGCCAAAAAACCACTCCTGTTTTTATAACGGCAATCTCAAAAGAGGAATATAGCTATTTAAAGGATGTTTGTAAAAGATGCGGTTTGATTTTGGAGGGTATTTATGCCGGAGAGACAGCCTTCGCGTACTCTGTTAATTGTCTTTCAGGAACAAAAGCTAAAAGAGTTATCCTGAATTTTAAGCGAAATTCTATAGCCGGCGCGCTTCTAAATAGCGGTAGTCCTGTTGTTTTTCAAAGTGCTCCTTTTGATGCCGTTGAAAAATTAGTTAGCGAGTTGGCCGCTGGGGCTGAAAAGATAACTGAAGTGATTATTACCGGCAGCCAGGACGAGCGAGTGGAGGGCGTTATTAATAGATTGAAGAGAAGTCTCAGGTTTTCGATTAGGCAGTGGAGACCGCAAGCTGACATTTTTGGATACCAGGTAAAAAATTTCCCGAGGATTAGCCCGCGATTCGCGGCTTGCGCGGGCGCGGTTTTACAGGAGTTGAATATTAGCCATAAAAATAAGCTTGCTATTAGTGACAGGATATCTTTAGTTAAACTCTTAAAGTTAAAAATTCATATTTTACCTTTAATAGCGGTGGGCATAGTTGTCGTAGGAATTTTAAGTCATTATCTTTATATAAAGTCTTCCTTTTGGCAGGACTCTTTAAGCATCAAAAAGCTTGAGATAGAAAGGAATGAATTAAAAGCCAATATGTCCATCTTAAAAGGCTTAAAATTCGAAATAAAGGATAGCTGTAAAAAAAGGCGTTATATTAAAGAGGTTTTACCTGCCCGCCACCGGGCATTACTTGGTTTATTTGACGGCATAACCGGCGAGATTCCCGGTGATATTATTCTGGACAAAATATCGCAGGATAGCGCTAATACTTTTTTTCTTGAAGGTTCCGGGCTTTCTGCCGGCTCTATTACGGCGTTTGTCGGAAGCTTAGAACGTCTTGCAGTTAGCCGGGAAGCAAGGCTTGAGTCAATAAATGAGAAAAAAGCGGATGTCGGAGATGCGAATTTATTTTTGTATAAATTTAGAATTAGGGTGGATTTGGAATAGGATACAGGGATGAAATTAAAAATTAAAAATTAAAAATGCAAAATTAAAAATATAAGATACAAGATGCAAGAAAGAGATTAAAAATGAAAAATTTAAAATTAAAAATTGACATTGATAAAAGAAGTTACGGATTTGCTTTACAAATTGTAAAATTGGTAAGGTCTTTTCCAAAGGAGACCGCTGGTTTTGAAATAGGAAAGCAGCTTTTGAGGTCAGGTACTTCAATCGCGGCAAACATAGAAGAAGCTCAGGGGGCGTTTAGCAAAGCTGATTTTATTTATAAAATGAATACCGCGTTAAAAGAAGCAAGAGAAACAAATTTTTGGTTAAGGTTAGTGAAAGATTCGAGATTAATGATAAATTCAAAGGGATTAGGAGATTTAATTAAAGAATCGGTTGAGGTTAAAAACATATTGGCATCAATAGTAAAGTCATCTAAGCGGAATAAATAATTTTTCATTTTTAATTTTAAATTTTTAATTTGGATATGATAATGATTAAAAAAAAGTTAACTAAACTTGAACAGATGGGGATTATTGCCCTTGTTGTGGTGGCGGCCTGTTTTTTTTATGTGAAAAAGGTTTATGAGCCTGAGTATAAAAAGGTTAAGGAACTCCATAAAAAACATATTGAGCTGTTAGGGGAGGTTAAAGTTTTAAAGCGAAAACAAGGAGGCAGAAAGTCTATTTTTAGTTCTATTCGGGAAAGAGAGGAAGAGCTGGAGGGAGTAAAATCAGAATTAAAGAAAGCTAGCCTGGCATTAGCTGGCAAAGAGGAGCTGTCAGAGGTTTTAACCATGATTAGCGTGTTGGCAAAGGAGCATAATCTGAAGATTCGGGAATTTTCGCCGGTAGATGACAAAGAACTGCAAAATAGCGAAACAGTTTTTCAAAAGCGCAATTTATATAATTTGATAATGGTTGGCGGTTTTCTGGACTTTAAGGATTTTTTAAAAAGCATAGAACACCTGCCAAAACTTGTAACGATTGAGAGGGTAGTAGTTAAGCGTGAAGATGAAGAAGGTTTGAAATTAGAATTATTGATTTCAATTTGAGGGGCCGCGCGCCCGGAGGAAAATAGAATGCATAGATTAAAGAAATTTTTTGTGGTAACTGTTTGCTTTTGGCTGGCGGCTGGTTTTGCCGGCGCGGAGGAGAATTTGAAAACGAAAGAAGGCGTTATGAACGTGGTAAGCCAGTCTCTCTCTATAAGAGAACGCGACCCTTTTGGTCTTAGTGAGGAGCTGCTTAGGAGAACTTTACGGGGTAAATACGTCTCCTTTTCGGGAGAAGGGCTGAGCAGTTTCAATTTGCCCAGGATTGAAATTACCGGTGTTATGATTGTAGGTGATAAAGCAATGGCTACGGCGGAAATAGAAACCTTGGGAGCGGTAACTCTTAAACCACAAGACAAAATAGTCTTTGCGGCTTCTAACACAGGTAAAAAACGTTTTAATTCTTTTATAATAAAAGAAATTACCCCTGATAAGCTGGTTATCCTGCTAGAAGGAGGATATGAAATTCATGGGAGATTCCGTTGAAAAATTAAAAATTAAAAATAAAAAACCAAAAGTAATTTTAAGTTCTGGTATTTAAGGAGTAAAAAATGAATATATTAAAGAATATAATTTGCGTAGTTTTGATTTTAGTTGTATCGGGAGTTTTTCCTTTAGCGGCCGAAGAATATAGTCAGGAGGTTCTTCAGGCTATAGAACAGGAAAACGAAATAAGTGTTTTTGACTTTAAAGAGACGCCGATAGTTGATGTTTCTAAGGTCCTTACTGACTTAACAGGGAAGAATGTTGTTGTCAGTAAAGATATTATGAAACTCAAAATAACCCTTTTTCTAAAAGGAGTTACTCCTCAAGACGCCCTAAAGACGATGTGTAAGCTTTACAATCTCTGGTTTAGTGAAGAAGATAATGTTATCCGGATTATGACCGTTGAGGAGTATGGAAAAGAGCTGACTGTTCGGCGGGATGAGAAGATTGTGGTATATAATCTTAAATACGCTTCTTGTTTAGCGGTGGCTGACTTACTTGATAATCTATTTGGTGACCGCATTGAATATGTTGAACCGGGTGAAATTAAAAGTTACGGCCACATAGGGACAGAAGAAAAGGCAGGCAGAAGCCGAAGCGGGCGGGGAAAAAACGGGTATGGAGCTCGTACGACCCGTTACGATTCTACCTCCGGCCGGCGCGCGGCAGAGACGGCTTTAGGGATTGAAAAAGAGCTCACTTCAAAAAAAATTGAGGAGCTCGAAAAAACGGCTGAAAAAAGGGAGTTAGAAGTAATGGATATTCTTGAAGCCAGGCGCAAGCAGGCTAGTGTCTATTTAGCCGTTTTTCCCCGCAACAACTCTATTACCTGCCGCTCGGTTGATATGAGGATATTACACGATATAGGTGATTTTATCAAAGAGATGGATGCTCCCACCTCGCAGGTTTTGCTGGAGGGTAAGATATTAGAGATTACCCTGGCTGATGATGATGAATCATTTTTTGATTTTTCAATAACTCCCGGGGCGGGAAAACATGCTATTTTTAGCGTGCCGGGTTATACATCCCTTGATTCGGCAACGTTTGTTTATGATTTTATTGATAAACAGATAGAAACCCGCCTGGAGTTATTTGAGGAAAGTGACCGCGTAAAGATTATTGGCACGCCAATGCTTCTTTGTGCCAACAATGCCCCCGGAGAATTTTTTATCGGAGAAGAAAGGCCGATTACTGTTAATTACGAACATGAAATACGGGAATTTGAAGAACGAACCACTGAATTAATCAGGGCGGTTATTGAGCTCAGGGATATCGGGACAAAACTTACCATTACTCCTTCTATTAATGAAGACAGGACCATCACGATGCGTTTTTTGGCGGAAGTTGATACGGTTAATGTGGGTGGAGCGAGTACGAGCATTGTTACTGAGGAGGGGAAGGTGGTATCCCTGCCTATAGATACGGTTAATGCTTCCCGGGTAGAAAATATCATTATTGCTAAAGACGCGAGTACCTTAGCTATCGGGGGGCTTATACGGGAGTCCAGTCGGGAATATGAGCGTAAGGTTCCGCTTTTAGGTGATATCCCCATATTAGGGCTTTTATTTAAAAGAAAGGGTGTTACGAAAGAAAAGACAGAAACCGTTTTTTTAATTACTCCCCATATTATGATGGCGCCCGGAGAAGCTCAGGGGGTATCTGACAGGGTATTGTCAGAAGTTTCCGACCATCCGTATATTAAAGAAAAACAGAAGAGACTTTTACAGTATGATGAGGAAGAAAAAGAACTTAAAATGATAGAAAGTCCGCGAAGAGAAATAAAAAATAAATCTAATTCCGGCGGTTTATTAAAGGGTGAGGTTTTAACTGTAGAGGAAAAGTATAATTTCGCGATTATAAACTTGGGTGAAGATGACGGACTTAAAATGGGTGATATCCTGCCGGTTTATTCTAAAGGTAAGTTTGTGGGTGATATTAAAGTGATTGAATTCCGGCAGGGCATGACAGTAGTAGATACGACTAAAGCACCCGGGGTAAAAGAGGGATATAGCATAATAACCGAAAGGAATTGAATGGATATATTTGAACTTTTGCGTTTAACCGCTAAAGAACAGGCGTCTGATTTGCACCTGACACCCAACAGTCCGCCTCTTTTACGCGTTCACGGAGAACTGGCCGCGGTTAAAGATAAAAAGTTATCCTCTGAAAATACCAGGGAGATGATTTTTCAGATACTTTCATCAGAGCAAAGAGAGGTGTTTGAAAAGAAGCGTTCCATTGATTTGGCCTATAGCCTTGAGGGCGCGGGGCGTTTTCGCATAAACGCCTATTATCAAAGGGGTTCAATAAGCATCGCCTTTCGTAATCTTCCCGATAAAATACTTAGCCTTACAGAGCTTGGTTTGCCTGAAAGCCTTCATCAGCTTTCTAATTTGCGGGATGGAATGGTTTTAGTTACCGGGCCTACCGGCTGCGGCAAAACCACTACCTTAGCATCTCTTATTGATATGATAAATCAGACCCGCTCCTGTCATATTATTACGATAGAAGACCCTATTGAGTATCTGCATACCCACAAAAAGGGCATTGTTAACCAAAGAGAGCTTTACACCGACATTGATTCCTTTGCTGAAGCGATGCGTTATGCTCTTCGGGAGGACCCGGATGTTATTTTGGTAGGTGAGATGCGGGATTTAGATACTATGCGCACAGCTATTATGGCGGCTGAGACAGGGCATCTGGTTTTTTCTACTCTGCATACCCGGGATACGGTATCGTCCATTGACCGCATACTGGGAGTTTTCCCGCCTGTTGAGCAGCAACATGTTCGGCAGCAGCTTTCTGAGACCTTAAAGGCGGTAGTTTCGCAAAGACTGCTAAAGAGCGCGGATGGAAATAGCCGCGTTCCCACAGTAGAGCTGATGATGGTTACCAAAGCAATAAGTAACTTAATACGCATGGGTAAGACCGAACAGATATACTCGGCTATTGAGACAGGTATGAATTTTGGTATGCAGACTATGGAGCAATCACTCATAAATCTTTACCGTGAAGGAAAGATTGACAAAGAGACTGTTTTAAAAACAGCAAAAAACGCGAAACTTATAGAGAGAAGGATTACTTGAGAGAAAATTAAAAATGCCTGCCGATAGGCAGACAGGCAAAATGCAAAATTAAAAATTGACATTGATAAAAGAAGTTATGGTTAGTGAAAGATTCGAGATTAATGATAAATTCAAAGGAATTAGGAAATTTAATTAAAGAATCAGTTGAGGTTAAAAACATATTAGCATCAATAGTAAAGTCATCTAAGGGGAATAAGAAATTTTTCATTTTTAATTTTAAATTTTTAACTTGGAGCGTGAAAATGCTTGGTAAGGTATTGCTAGAAAAGAAAATCATTGATGAAGAACAGTTAGATGAAGCTTTGAAGGCTCAGACAAAGTATAGAGAACTTTTGGGTCAAACGCTGGTCAAATTAGGGCACTGCCTGGAAGAAGATGTGGCGCGCGCTATAGCTGAAATCTGTAAACTGCCTTATATAGAATTAGAAGAGATGGATATAGAATCCGGAGCCATTCAATCTATTCCAGCCAATCTTGCTTTTAAGTATAATATTATTCCTGTAAAAACAGAAGGAGATACCTTATATCTTGCCTGCGCGAAGCCTTTGAGCCCTCAAATAGCCGCTAACTTACAAAGGTTAACCAATAAACAGATTGCTTTTTATATTGGCGCGGAT
The DNA here is from genome assembly GCA_030630095.1 of Candidatus Omnitrophota bacterium. Taxonomy (GTDB): domain Bacteria; phylum Omnitrophota; class Gorgyraeia; order JAGLLT01; family JAGLLT01; genus JAGLLT01. Next base: position 7,004 of record DAOVNW010000008.1, on the reverse strand, counting down.
ACTACTATCGGATCTTTGCTGAAAAAGCATTATAGAGTCAATTCAGCATCTATGGAGGAAGAATTAGCGGAAGAAACTATTGATCAATCCGTTATTGATATTCTGAATGACTATATCTCCAGGGCATTAAGGCAAAGGGCCTCAGACATTCATTTTGAACCTCAGGAAACAAAAGTGCGGATAAGGTTTAGAATAGATGGGGTATTAAGAGAGATAGGTTTTTTGCCGGCAGGACTTGCCCCTCCTGTTATTTCTAGAATTAAGATTCTTTCAGGATTAAACATAGCTGAAAAACGCGCCCCTCAGGACGGGAGTTTTGTTTTTGAATATATGGATGAAGCGATTGACATTCGGGTTTCCACCCTGCCTAATGTCAATGGCGAGAAGGCGGTCTTAAGGCTTCTTCCTTCTAAAAGAAGGATAATTTCTTTAGAGTCACTGGGTATGGAAAGGAACGTTTTAGAGACATACAGGTCGCTCATTAAAAGGCCCCATGGTATTATTCTTATTACGGGGCCCACAGGCAGCGGGAAATCTACTACCTTGTACGCCTCGCTTTTACTTATCCGTTCCGCGGGTATCAATATTACTACCATTGAAGATCCTGTAGAGTATCACATTGAAGGTATTACCCAGACGCAGGTTGACCATGTTAATAAGATTACTTTTCCTAAAGCGCTCAGGCATATTTTGCGCCAGGACCCCGATGTTATTATGGTGGGAGAAATTCGTGATAAAGAAACCGCGGATATTGCTTTAAAAGCCGCGCTTACCGGTCATCTTGTTTTTGCCACTTTACACACTAATGATGCTTCCAGCGCGCTTACCCGCTTAGTTGATATGGGCTGTGAACCATTTTTTGTTAGCTCTACTGTTTGCGCTATTGTAGCTCAACGTTTGGTGAGGGTTAATTGTGAATTTTGCAAGGAGCCCTTTATGCCCACACAGGATGAGCTCAAAATGTATGGATTAAAAGATACTGAACAAAGTAGGCAGTGGTTTCGCTCCCCCGGGTGCCGGCGCTGCCAGAAGACAGGCTTTAATGGCCGCAGCGGCATCTTCGAACTGCTTAAGATAGGCAATTCTATTCAGGAAGAGATTATAAAAAATTCCTCTGCCGAGAGAATTAAGGAGGTTGCTGTGTCTTGTGGGATGCGCACTTTAAGAAAAGACGCCTTTTTAAAAGTTGAACGCGGCCTAACCTCACCTGAGGAGGCTTTGAGAGTAACGGTGCTGGATTAAAAAGCTGTAAATGGCAAAAAGAAATTAAAAATTAAAAATGAAAAATTGACATTTAACAAGAGAAAGCGTTTTTTAGTTTCTCATTTTACATTTATAATTTTAAATTTTACATTCAAACCTAAAACAAGACAGAGAAAATGGCGAGATTTTTTTATACTACCATAAACAATAACGGAAAAGAAGTTTCGGGGACGGTTGAGGCCGCTGATATCAATACTGCGGCTGCTAACCTTCGCGGTCAGGGAAGGGTTATAACTTCATTAAAAGAAATAAATGATGCGTCAAAGGAGAATAAAGAGTTAAGTCGTACATCGTCATTTGATTGCTTTAGTTTTATTTGGAGTTCCGATATCGTTATAATGTTTCGCCAGCTTTCCGTTCTTATTACTGCCGGTGTTACTTTAGTTAGTTCTTTACAGATACTCCAGAGGCAGACAAGGAAAAGAAAATTAAAATGGCTCCTTAGTCAAGTCTTACATAATATTGAAGAAGGTTCAACCTTCGCTGACGCTTTAAAAAAACACCCCGGAGTTTTCTCTTTTTTTATTACCAATATGATTGAAAGCGGAGAAGTTGGAGGGACGCTGGATATAATTCTGGAGCGTATTGCCGATCATCTTGAAGAGCGGGCGGCGTTTCGCGCGCAAATTATCACCAGTTTTATCTATCCGGCTATTGTAATTGTGATGAGTATTATTGTGGTGAGTTTTCTGGTGGGTTTTGTTATTCCCAAGTTTATGCCCTTCATAAAAGCACGGGGCGGAAAGTTACCCTGGAATACACAGTTTTTGCTGGACAGCACGCGCTGGCTAAAAAGTTATTGGAAGTATATTGTTGGCGGAGCGGGAGCGGGATTTTTCGGGTTGTTTTTTTTAAGCAGAATTAAGGCAGTAAAATGTTGGATAGACAGAATTAAAATGAGGCTTCCTATTGTAGGCCCTGTTTTTGTTTATTCGGTAGTGGTTCAATTTTCCAGAAATTTAGCTTCATTATTAAGCAGTGGTGTCAGTATGCTGGAATCGCTGCGTACAGTTCGTAATACTCTTGGCAATTACGCGGCAATGCGGGTGATGGATATTATGGAAAGGCGTGTTACCAGAGGCGAAAGCCTATCCGCGCCCGTTCGAGATGCCGTCCACGTCTTTCCTCCTATGGTGGCTGAGATGATAGCTGTAGGAGAAGAAACCGGCGGGCTGGATGAAGCTTTAAATTTAACCGCCCAAATCCACGAGAAGTTGTTAGAGACCTATGTTAAACGTATGAATTCCTTACTCGAACCCGTGCTTATTCTTACATTAGGAGGTATAGTCGCGTTTGTGGCATGGAGTCTTATTGCCGGTATTTTAACTATGTACGGAACTTATAGGTAAAGTGTAAGATGGATTGATAAATTTACATAAAACTTGACAAAGAAGCGTGAATATGTTAGTGTTATCTAACAAAGAGAGGTAAATATACTATTAAAGGAGTTACAAATGCATACTGAAAGTGTTGGGGAAAAGTTAAGTTCTAATATGGAAGATTACCTGGAGGTTATTGCCATATTAGAGAAAGATAAAGGTGTTGCCAGGGTTAAGGATATAAGCCGTTTAATGAAGGTAAAGACTCCGAGCGTTACCAGCGCTCTTAACGTTTTGGCCGATAAGGGCCTTGTTGAACACGAACGTTACGGTTACGCGGAGCTTACCAGAAATGGTAAACGGATAGCCTATGATGTGCTTAAACGGCATAAGATGTTGACTAAATTTTTATCCAGTATTTTAAAGATTGACCCCCATGTAGCCGCGGGTGACGCCTGTAAAATGGAGCACACCCTTAGCCCTGAAACATGCAAAAATTTGAGTACGTTTGTTGAGTTTGTAGAAACCAGCTCTGAAGTTGACAGGCCGTTGTGGCTTAAAGGGTTCGATCATTATCTTAAGACAGGTAAACGGATACAGTGTAAAAATAAGCAGGCGCTGGAAAAAGTTAAAAGCGGGAAGTAATTTTTTAAGGAGAAACGGGATGAGTGAGAGGCTTCTTAGTGAGTTAAGGCCGGGGGAAAAAGGCCGGGTGGTAAAGGTATCAGGGGGGAATGATATCAGCCGGCGGCTTTTGGCGATGGGAGTTATCAGAGGAGCCGGGATAGAAGTAGAAAGAGTCGCTCCTTTGGGCGATCCTATAGAGGTAAAGATTAAAAGCTATCATTTGTCTTTTCGTAAAGAGGAAGCGGCTAATATTATAGTGGAGGTTGACTAAGATGTCCGAGGCTGTTTTCCCGCTATTAATGGTTTCACCCGGCAAAGAGGTAATTCTGGTCTCTTTAGACGGGGGGCTAAATTTTCGGAGAAGGCTTACCGATATGGGCCTGGCGGAAGGCGTAATGTTTAAGGTTCTGCATTCACAGGGGCGGGGACAGTGTATCGTCCGGGTGGGCAATACCAGGCTGGCCATAGGCTGTGGTATGGCGCAAAAAATTATGGTAAAAGAGGCATAATAATGACAAAAAAGATAACAATTGCTTTAGCGGGCAACCCTAACTGCGGCAAGAGTTCGATTTTTAATAATCTTACCGGGGCGCGTCAGTATGTGAGCAATTATCCGGGTGTAACGGTTGAGAAAAAAGAGGGCAGGCTGAAGTATAAAAACTACGAGATAAGCGTAGTTGACCTGCCGGGAACCTATAGCCTATCGGCTTATTCTGAAGATGAGATTATCGCTAGAAATTTCATCGTACAAAGAGAGGCTGATATTATCGTTAATATTATCGACTCCTCTAATCTGGAAAGAAATTTATATCTAACAACGCAATTAATGGAATTGGACGCGCCTCTCATATTAGCTATGAATATGAGTGATATCGTTGAAAAAAGGGGCGAGCATATTGATTATTCTGAACTTTCAAAACTTTTGGGGCATCCGCTTATACCCACTGTAGGTAATAAAAATAAAGGAACCCAAAAGCTTTTAGAAACCATCATCGGAGTTTATGAAAGGAAGATTGAGTTTGAAAAAGTTTACGTAAGTTACGGAGCTGAGGTGCGGGAGGAGATAGATAAGATAGAAAAGATACTCATCAAAGATGAGGCCTTAATTAAAGCTTATCCTCTCAGATGGCTAATTATTAAACTTATAGAGGATGACCGGCTTGTTTTAGATGTTGTTGAGAAGTCGACTGTAGCCGGGGAAGCCGTTGAACAGGCGGAAAAAAGCCGGAGACATCTAAAAGCGCATTTTGGTGATAGTACGGATGTTATTGTTGCTGAAAGAAGGTATGGTTTTATAAGCGGCGCCTGCACTCAGTCACTAAAGCTATCTGTTGAGGATAGGCATACTGTATCCGATAAGATTGACAGGATTACTTTAAACAGATTTGCCGGCGTGCCTATTTTTGCCGTCGTCATGTATCTTATTTTTAAATTTACCTTTGTTTTATCAGGGCCTATCGTGGGATGGTGTGAAGTTTTTTTTGATTGGCTGGCGGGAGTTGTTGGCGGCCTAATTCCCCAGGTGTTACTGCGGTCTCTTGTAGTTGACGGTATTATTGGGGGAGTCGGCGGCGTGCTGGGATTTTTTCCGCTTATTCTGTTTATGTTTTTTGCCATAGCTTTTTTTGAGGATTCCGGTTATATGGCCAGAGCCGCTTTTGTAATGGATAAGTTGATGAGTAAATTCGGGCTTCACGGAAAGTCTTTTCTGCCGTTGATGATATCGACCAACGGATGTGCCGTTCCCGGGATTATGGCCACCAGGACGCTGGAAAATAAAAGAGACCGCCTGATTACTATGATGATCACTCCCTTTATGATTTGCGGGGCAAAGCTTCCCATATTTGCCCTTTTTATTGGAGCTTTCTTTCCGGCTGAATACAGCGCTAATATTATGTTTTTAATGTACGTCCTAAGTATTATTATTGCTTTTGGCTGCGCAAAGCTTCTGAAAATATTGGTTTTTAAAGGTGAAAGTGCCCACTTTGTAATGGAGCTTCCGCCGTACCGTATCCCGACAATAAAGGGCATACTGCTTAAGATGTGGGAAAGAGGCTGGATGTACATAAAAAAGGCGGGAACGATTATCGTTCTTGTTTCGGTAATTATATGGGCGGGATTTACCTTCCCTCAAAATCCTGTTATAGAAAAAGGGAAGAATTTAACGGAGGATGAAACAGCGGCTGTGCAGATGGAAAAAAGTTATGCGGGAAGGTTTGGCCACGCTATTGAACCTGTTATTAAGCCTCTGGGGTTGGACTGGAGAGCCGGCGTTGCCCTGACAGCAGGCTTTGCCGCCAAAGAGGTAGTGGTCAGCACTTACGGAACTATGTACAGTTTGGGGGAGGTTGACCCTGAAGAGGCAGACTCTTTAAAGGAGTCAATTGGAAATGATGCTTCCTGGAGTCCGCTTAAGGCGGTGTCTTTTCTCATCTTTTCTCTTATTTATATCCCCTGCGTGGTAGTGATGGCGGTTTTTCATAGAGAGGCGGGTTCTTCCTGGAAGTGGACCTCATTTATGGTTTTCTGGACAACCGCCTTAGCCTGGACGGCATCTTTTATTGTTTATCAGGCAGGTTTACTTTTTGGGTTAGGTTAGATTAAAAAAAGCTAAAGATATTTTATCTCTCCTTTGTTTTCTTCTTATCTACTTCCTCTTACCAAATTTCTATCTGTAATATTTTACTTGGCATTTTCGGCTTTAGGGTATAATATACTCTAATACCCTGAAGGACATGGGATGAGATTAACATATATATAATATGGAGTTTGTAAATGGCCAAACCGGCTAATAATATTACAGAGTTAATCGGAAAAACACCGTTGGTAAAGATAAATAAACTGGCAGCAGGGCTAAAAGCGCGGGTTATGGCAAAGGTTGAATCTTTTAATCCATTATCGAGCATCAAGGACAGAACGGCCATTTCCATGATAAGAGATGCTGAGAAAAAAGGCCTGATAAAGGATGAAACCGTAATCGTTGAAGCTACCAGCGGCAATACCGGAATCGCTTTGGCCTATATCTGTGCCTTAAAAGGTTATCGCCTGGTTCTATCTATGCCCGAGACGGTTAATATAGAGCGCCGGAGGCTCCTGGGGACGTTTGCCGTGGAGATACTTTTAACCCCGGCTAACGAGGGTATGGCAGGTGCCATAAAAGCGGCCGGGGAGATAGCTGAAAAATATAAAGAGTCCGTATTTTTAAACCAATGTGAAAATTCCGCCAATCCAGAGGCGCACCGCCGGACAACGGGCCCGGAGATTTGGGAGGACGCGGGCGGCAGGGTTGATATCCTGGTAGCCGGTGTAGGTACGGGAGGCACCATTACGGGAACTGCTGAGTTTTTAAAGGAAAAGAATCCCGGCATTGAAGTAGTGGCCGTTGAGCCGGCAAACTCAGCCGTGCTTTCAGGAGGCAGTCCGGGTGAACATAAAATTCAGGGCATAGGGGCAGGCTTTATACCCAATATTTTAAAAAGAGAATTAATTGACAGGGTGGCGGTAGTAACCGATGGGGAAGCAAGGCTAACGGCCTTGAGATTAGCCAGAGAAGAAGGGATATTGGCCGGAATGTCATCAGGAGCCGCTCTCTTTGCCGCTTTAAAAGAGGCGGCAGAGGAAAAAAACGCGGGCAAGACAATTGTTGTGATTTTGCCTGATACGGGTGAGCGATATAATTTATGCGAAAGGACTTAAATAGTGAAGACTATAAAAGAAATTAATGAAAAGATAAAAAGGGGCAGGGCCGTTATTGTAGACGCTGAAGAGATTATTGACTTGGTGGCCAAAAAAGGG
>DAOVNW010000023.1 GCA_030630095.1 Candidatus Omnitrophota bacterium | reverse complement strand
ACTCCTACGGTAGCTATTGCCGGCTCAGTAAGTGATAACGAAGGCAATGCCTGCACCTCCGGCTTTGCTACAGCGAGTGACGGAGTTGTCCCGTCAACAACGGCTGAATTATCAGTTACAGCTATAGCTGTTCCCGCGTTATTGGTTATGGTTATGCTTGTTTCAACAACAGCGCCTGCCGCGCCCATGGCTTCACTAAAGGTCATCTCAAGTTCAGTATCAGAGATATATTTGGCGCCGGATAAGGCCGGGGCAACTCCGTCACTCGCTGTAGCAAAGCCGGAGGTGCAGGCATTGCCTTCGTTATCACTTACTGAGCCGGCAATAGCTACCGTAGGAGTGGTAGCAGTGGGCATAACAGCTACGGTCAGGGTGACTACGCCGGCTGAAGATTCTACAGCATTGCTTACAGCATAGCCGCTAACCGTAAAGTCTGCCGCGCTAACGGTTGTTCCGTCCAGGTCTTCACTGAATGTTACATCAATGGTTGTGGTAGAGGTGGTCTCGGCAGAGTCTAACGTTGGGGCAGTGCCGTCAGTGGCGACAGTTGAGCCGGAAGTGCAGGCATTGCCCTCGGGATCACTTACTGAGCCGCCCGCGGCAATAGCTACCGTAGGAGTGGCATCAGTAGGCATAACAGCTACGGTCAGGGTTACTATGCCGGCTGAAGATTCTACAGCATTGCTTACGGCATAACCGGTAACCGTAAAGTCTGCCGCGGCAATGGTTGCTCCATTTAAATCCTCGCTGAATGTTACATTAATGGTTGTGGTTGTCTTGGTCTCGGCAGAGTCTAACGTTGGGGCAGCTGTGGAATAAGTGCAATAGATGGAGTATTTGTTGTTATTATGAGAAAAGGAAGCAGGGTTTGGCCAGGTGCCACAGGCTTGATTTTGATAATGCCCTTGATTTGTGTCACCTGAATCATAAGCTATCCTTGGTTCACTAGGCCCCTCAAAGTCAGCATTGGCAACTAATACATAATCAATGTTTGAAATTGAAGGTGAACCGCTTACACTCAAAGTTGTCCAGCCACAAAAGTCCATTGTTACTGCAGACTGGCATATTTTAGAAGAATCGCTGTGTTTATAAATTGCAGAACAGGTAGCGTACTCACCATCCCCCCCCGTATCTAGATAACTGGTTATACTATTTACTGTTCCTTCCTCGCCGGTAAAAAGGCTTCCTCTTATTATAGAATCAATGTTTACAAGACTTACTCCTGCTGTCTCATACCCAAAATTCGGGTCAATATTTACCGGATAAGCGGCATTATCCAGCCAGTCCGGATCAATAGTAATTGTTAAGGTGTCTTTCTGGCTTGTGGCTGATGGCTGATGGCTGATGGCTATCTCTAATTCCCCCCAGATCCAATCTCCATCGGCATCAATAATCTTCGGCCTGTAAATATGAAACGCCTTGCCTGCTTTGTATTCATTATTCCGTTTGCTTTCATGATAAACAGCGTAAGAGCCGACAACATTTTCCGGCCGGTGAGCAATAACCTTACCGTCTTCGTCATAAATAAAACTTTCAGTTGCTGTCCAGCCTTTTGCCTTTTCCTCTTCAGTTATCTCCCGGGTAAGCGGCGGCTGGTAATAAAACTTCAGTCCTTGTGTTTCAACAGGGTATTCAAAAACATTTGTCTCCGGTTTTTCTTTCAGGATAATATCAAATTCCAGCCCGCCGTTTTTATTGATAGTAAACGTATGTTTTTTCCCACTGCTGTCCTGCTGAATAATCTCTTCAGGCTCTTTTTTGTAAAAATCACTGCCTATTTGAGGAGAGTCCCATTCTATCCTGCCAGCGCGCAAAGCCACTGATTTTTTCTCTTTTGCTATTTCGGCATCAGGAAACTCTATATTTAAAAAACATTCCTCACCCCAGCGTTTAAGCTTTAGATGGGGCCTGAACTCTTTGGTTTGAAAATCACCAATCTCCGCCTCATCTTCGCCAAACTTAACCTTGTAGCGCTTGCGGAGTTCGCCCTTTACCCCGGCTTTTTCTTTCTTCTCAGCCTTTTCCTCTTGCTCTGCTTGTTCCTTTAGAAGCTGCTTTCTGATTTCTAATGGGGTTCTCGTATCTACATTAAGTATATGGCCGTCTCTTACCGTCCAGCCGCACTTATTGTTCGCGGTGACATAAATATTGCCGGCTGTATTTATCCCTTCGGGTAACCCATAACGCGCCGTATAGACCTTGTCTCCTTTCTTTCTATCGCCGTGCCTGCCTCTTGGCCCATCATCATACATCTTAACTGATCGCGGGCCTCCCCACGCCTCAAAATTACAGTCAACAAAAAGAATATCCGGATTGTTATCTCCGCGGTAAGAATTATCCCATTCTACAACTATACTATCTCCCAGTTGGTATACCCCGCCTTTACCCGCGGCTCCAGAGCAAGAAATATTATCAGAGGTTACTATGGGGGCAGTGGAATACTCCAGTTTAATCTGTTCGATTTCCGCCTTCGCCGAGGCTACCGCCTTCGCCAGGGCTACGGCGGACAAGTCGGCTCGCAGGAGCAACTGCCTGCCTCGTTTAAAATCACGGGGAGCTGTATAGGTGCTTCCGCTCTTACAATCGCGCTTCCAGTTCAGGCCTCCGTCCGCGGAGATATCTATGGATAGTCCATAGTCCATAGTCGATAGTCCATAGTCCATAGTCGATAGTCCATAGTCTGCGACTACCCATTGCGGAGTGATCGCGCTGATATTACAGGCAGTGGAAACCGGCGCGGTAATATACTTCCCGCTATCCGCTATACGCTCTACGCTACGCGCTATTATGATATTTCCGTTATTAGCAAGTACAACGTTAGAGAACTCTGCTAAGCTGACTTCTTCTTCATCTCCTGACACGCTGATATAAGGCTCGGGTTCGGCAATCTTTCGCGCCCTCAACCAATCATAACAACCCTCCGCGCCGGCCGTCTCCAGTCCGATATAACCTTTACTCAAACCGCCCTTATCTTCATAACTGACCGAAGCGTCGGATAGTGGATAGCGCTTGCCCGCCGAAGCCTTGGCGAAGGCGGGGGGGTATCTTTCAAAAGTCAGGTTTGTTTCCGCGGCAGTAATCTGAAAATCATAAAACACATCGTGTAAAACGGGATTGGCGGTATTCGCTTTTACCGCGCTGCCTATTACTATTGCCTGTTCAGCGCCAGGTCCGGCCGAGGCGCAAACAAACTGCCTGAGCGCCGGCCGCTGTTTATCTTCGCGGACAATCATCCGCAGATCGCTATCCCTGCCGGCCTTTGCCCGGCACTCAATTATTCCATCTTTAAACTGATAATTTTTAGAGATAACCTTTGCCTTATTCAATTTTAACAGGGAATCAAAAACCTGAACACTACCTCCTGAATATGGCTGAACCTCCCATTTGTCAGTATCTATTTCCCCTCCATCAAAATCCTCAAAAAAGTCAAAAACACCCTCACCATCGGATAAATCCGCGGCATCAGGATTGCCATAATAAAGGTATATCTTCACTCCTTCCGCGGGAATCTGGGGAATCTTGACCCAGAATGCGGCTGTTCGATTTCGCTTATGTCCACTTATACCTTCCCGATAGTAAGGAAGCAGGGTCTCTCCATCGGCGGCAGTAAACCTAATATCCGCAAAATCCACCTCAATATTCCCTTCACAATCTACATCAATTGCCCTGCTCCCGGTTCTCGGTTTTCGGTGCCCGCTTTTTCCTACTCTTAACTTTATTTGATAATTAAATAAATCCTCTGAGATTGCTTCCGCCTTCGCTAAAGCTTCGGCGGACAAGTCGGCTCCTCGCAATGACGAGGAGGGGCCGCTCCTCGCAATGACAATGCTTTTTCTAAACTTAAACCCGGAAAGTTCAGGAACGCCAAATGTCCCTGCCGCTCCAGAGGTGTCAGTATAAACAATTTTTACCTCGCTAAGTTCGCTATCTTCGCCAAGTTTTGCCCTCCATTTAAGTTGATTGCCGCTATGAGCCATGAGCTGTGAGCTATGAGCTAAATCCAGAGACACGCCGTTAACTACCGCGGTATAATCAACTCCATTATTGGCTGAGACCTCTAACCTTACTTCACCGGTGAACTCCCAGCTTGCCGTTATCGTTTTTATTTCGCCTTCGGTTTTAACCGCTTCGGGAATCTCATAGTTCTCGCCGGCGGCAATGCTCGGCAGAGAATAATCGCCATTGCCGTCGGTTCGCCAGACCAAAGCGGATTTACGGATTATCACTTCGCTTCTCCGCTCTTCGCCTGAGCCCGCCAGAGTATAAGAACCAAGATTACCCATCGTGAAAGAGAAAAAGAACCCCGCGGCAAGAGTAACAGCCGCCATCAACGCTATTCTTCCTTTTCCCAGGACTCTCTTTTTTTCTTGTGGTTTTTTATTAAACATTTCCCACCTCTATTAGCAATAATTAGCGTCTTCTTATTAGCGTAAATTAGCGTCTTCTTTTATTCGCGGTAATTAGCGTTTATTATTAGCGAAAATTAGCGTCTTAGCGTTCCGGCGAATAGTCAGATACACTCCCGTCATCGTTCAATACTTTCTCAACTTCCGCTATATCAATCCCGGTGTACTCTACTATTTCTCCGCCGCTGCTTTCATACCAGATTATATCTCCATCTCTCTCATCTATCTTAGCCTGAATTTCCTCGCCGGCTTTAGTATAGATAACCTCAGCATAAACCACACCTAACCCGGTAATGGCCATAAGGCAAACTAAAATAACCAAACTAATGCCTATTTTCATCTTTTTCCTCCCTCTCTATCATAACTATACCTTATATCAGCCTTATTACCTATCCGCAAAACTACTTAAACGCTAATTATCGCTAATATTGACACTATTTAAAGGCCACGCTCTTTAGGTTCTCATTATCAGCTACTTAACTGTTTGTAAATTTATTTTGTTTAAATTGATTTATCAGGTTATTTCAATCATTCCCTTCTTAAATTTAACACACAAATTAAAATTTTTAAGAAAATCAAGCCCCAACAATCCATCAACAAAACCTTCCGCAGGCAAATCGTGACAGGCGACTTCAAGATTTCTTAGAGTCTTGCCTAGTGCTTTTATGCTCTTTAAATTGACTAACGGAACTATTTCAATACCGCTTCCCGTAATAATACGAGTTCGTTTAGATGAGCCTGCCGCATTGCAGCCTATCCTCTGAGCTATCTCAAAAGGAATTATTGTCCGGGAGCAGCCTGTATCAAGAGCTAAGCGAAGAGCCCTTTCGCTATTCTTTCTGACGACCGCCTCAATTATAATGATAGGAACTTTAGGGTTAAAGGAAGTCCTGGCCATTAAAACATCACCGCCAAATCTTTAGGAATAACTCCGGTATATTCAATAGCTAGCGCTTCTTTATACTTCATCTGCTCCTGATAAATATCATCTCTGGTTCTACTATGAGCAATTATTGCTCCCTTGGCTAAGCAATTCATCTTATTGAATCCGTAATTAGCCAAAAGTACCCATTCCTTCGGAAACTTTTTCCTGATTATTTCAATATCTTCAACTTTTCTTCTTGTCATATCTGTTCGTACCTCCGTTATGAGATTAAATTTTATACTTGTAACTTAACTCACTGCCTTGACCTTTTTTCTTTATATACTCATCCTCGGCCATAAAGCACCTCGCCGCTATTAAAAATCTTATTGATAAATGAACCTTTAAGAGCCTGAAATTTTTCCGCCTCTTTAGGCGTATAAACAAAAATATCTAAAGGAACTTTTATATCCTTTAACAATTTTCTAATCTCTTTATCCCTCTCGTCTCTTCGGCAGACAGAATCTTTAATTACTAACAAATCAATGTCACTATCTTGATGAGGTACTCCCCGCGCGTATGAACCGAAAAGAACAATCTTCTCCGGCTTATAGTCCTCTTTTATCCTCTCAACAATGGTTAAAATAATTCTTTTTATCATATCATAACTAATGGGTTCAGCCCTTTTCCGCCAGAGGCGGATCCGCCTTTGGCGGAAAACTTGATAAATAGGAACAAGCAGTGTCTCCTCATAATCGCCTATCCGTACACCCGCTAACTTTCGCGTCTATTAATTCGCGTTTTCTGTCATTCGCGTAAATTCGCGTCTTAATATCTCCAAAACCTCTTCCAGCGCGGAAATATATTCATTCTTAATTCTTCTAAAAATTTCACGTGAGGTCTGTTTATTGTAGATATGCGAAGCTTTGTTCCTGTCTTCCAGCATATTTAGAAAAATATCTTCATTATTTAACCACCCCAATTTAAATGCCTCCTTGAGAACATCGCGGGGTGTCCTCGCGTCTATACCTTTATCGTAGAGAAAAATTTTTAGCGTCTTCCATAATAATTCAAAATTAAACTCAAACCTCTGAATTACACCATCCTCTTCTAATTCATTTTTTGCTTTAACCGTTCCTTCCCGCAGCATAGCAATAGCTTTCTCCAGTTTAACAAAAGCATACCTAATCTCTTCTTTCATATATTGGCCTTCCTGTTTTCAAAATAATCTGCCGGAAATCTTTATCTACCGAGCCAAGATATACGATATCAACTCCATAAAGCCCGCTGATTTTTTCTACTTGTTCATTCATTTGTCTTTCTATCGAAATAGACGGCCGAGGGCAATCCACCGCAAAGTCAAAATCAGAATGTCCGCCGTTGTTCCCTTTTGCCCGCGAGCCAAAAATAATAATCCGCGGGGGATTAAGGAATTTTCTTAAAACATCCGCCACATCCTTTACTATTTCATCATGCCTCTTGTTCATCTAAATACAACTCCTTTTTACTACACGCTATACTATATGCGCTATTTAACCCCTATCCCTATTCTCACTTCCTGCTCTGCTTTTAAAATCCACTCTTTAACCTGCTCTACATCTTTCGCGTCCGGCCTTAAATTTAAATATTTTCTATAGTGAATAATCGCTTTGCGGTTCTGATTAAATTTATCATCATAAAGAATCGCAAGATTATAATGCGTGCCGGCATCGTTAGCATCAATTTTTAAGACCTTTAAATATTCCCTTTTCGCGTCTTTATACATAGCATTCTTATCAAAGACAACCGCCAAATTGTAGCGCGCGTCAATCCGCTCTTTTTTAAACTTATCCTGATAGTCTTTAATTTGCTTAGAAGCGCTTTTCCTCGCGCGCTCGGCCACCTTTCGCGCCGCCTTTTCTCTTTTCAGCGCTAATTTCTTCTTCTTTTCAGCAGATTTGCGAAGCTGCCCGGCTAATTTTGCTTTCTCCCGCAGTTTTATATTTTCAGCTTTTAGAAGGCCGTACTTTTCTTTTAGCTTTTTATTTTGACTACCTATCTCCTCAAGGCTTTTTTCAATAACTTTTTTTTCATCAGCGTCAGAGCGTAATTCCTTTCGCAGGTTCTTTTTCTCAACTTTCAGTTTTTCAATTTCCGCCCGCGAAGAGACGCGCAGAGTTTTAAATTCACCTCTTAATTTTTTTACTTCCTTTTCAAGCTTTCGCTCTTTTCCCTTATGATTCGCGGCAAAACTTTTTTCTGTTTTTCTTTTCGCTTTATCAAGGCCGTTCTTCGCCGCTCTTAACTCTTCTGATAGATACACCTTCTCCTTCTCTATCTTTTCTGAGCGCGATCTTTCTTTTACCAACTCTACCTTTAGAGCTATCAGGCCGCCGTCTAATGAACCGTTTTCTTTTTCCAGTTTTTTGATATTATTTATTAGTGCCTTGCTTGCTTTTTCAAGATCTTTACACTTTTTTGAGAGGGAAGCTGTTTCCCCGCGCAGCTTCAAATTTTTCTCTACTAACTCTTCATAATTTTCCGACTTCTGCTGAGGCCAAGCGTACGCTTTATTAGCGTATAGCGTATAGGACATAGCGTATAGGGTAAAAAGCAAAAATATACTAAAAATTTTTCTGGACATCGCCACTCTCCTTTTATAGCGTATAGCGGACAGCGGTTAGCGTATAGGGTTAAGCATCCTATAGAGCATACTGCCTGCTTCTTTTTTAACGTATAGCGGATAGCATATAAAAAAAGAACAAAGTAAAAAAACACATAACGCGTAACTTGACACTTAAGGTTCAACCTTAAGTGTCAAGTTAGAAGATTTAAAAGGTCTTTAAAAGATTGAGTCTTCATCATTCCTATACGCTATCATTATACACTATTATTTTTCCTATACGCTATTTTTTATTAGCCTTTAGTTTTTCCTATGCGCTATCCGCTATACGCTAAACGCTATTATTCCCTTATCCCTTTTATCGCCTTTTCCATATCTCTTTGGAGTAGATATGACTCGTCTCCCGAAATAATCCTGGGAGTCAAAAACACTATCGTTTCCGTCCTCTGAATAGCATCTGAACAATTACGAAAAACCATTCCTATTATGGGTATATCACCTAATATAGGCACTTTATTTACCGACTTTGTTTTCTGATCCTTTATCATCCCTGAAAGAATTATGGTTGTACCGTCTTTTACTAAAATTGTAGTTTCCGCGTTGGCAGTTTCAACCACCGGCACCCTTGTTTCCGACGTTGAGGAAGGATACCAATCTATAATAGAACTTACCGCCGGCTTAATCAACATATTAATATACCCATCCTCGTTTATTCTTGGGGTAACTGTCAGCGTTACTCCCACATCTTCAAAAATATACTCGGTTGAAGTAGTAGTTGCCGCTTCTGTTGTCGTTGTTGTCTGTTGAGAATAGGGCTGTTTGGTTATCACCTTAATTACCGCCTCCTTGCCTTCCTCTACAGCAATGTGGGGATTGGAAAGGATTTTCGTTTCACCTACTGTCTGCAAAAGCTCAAGCATTCCGCTAAAAGAACGATTGTCAACCAGACTGCTTACGGTTATTTTATTATAAGTGCCGGTTAAATTAAGAGGCAGGTTTGTTTCCGGTTTAATAGTATAGTACCTGCTTTTTCCCTCCGAATCTACTCTAAATTGGGTTAGCTTGTCCCAATCTATTCCCCACTTAAAAGTATCACTCAGAGTTACCTGGACAATTTTAGCTTCAATAAAGACCTGCCTTGTTTTTCTATCAAATGCCTTGATTAATCTCTCAATCTTTTCCATATTATGAGGGAGGTCGGTTACGAGCAGAATGTTCGTCCTCTCATCCGCGGTTACACGGCCTATCTCCAGCGTAAGCACGTCGGACAACGCCTTCTCAATCGTTTCCGGTTTCGCGTATTTAAGTTCAAAGGTTTTGGTTTGTGTCGGCAAAACTCTGGTTATTGTAGGAAGCTCCGATTTTTCAATAACTTCCTTCATCTCTTTTATTTTCCGCGGCGTGTCTATCAAAACGAGTGTTCCGGTTGAATCGTCAAAAATTATTTTTCCGATACTGCTTTTTACATTGCCCAGCATGGTCCCTACATTTTTAGCCGACGCGTATTTTAACTGATAGATAACAGTTTGCTTCTGATCATAGAAATCTACCCCGTACAAAACCCTATATTCTCTATTGGGAATCACTTTAATAATCCTGCCTTTTATCTCATAGGCTAAATTATTTACAGAGAGCACGATCTCCAGAGCATCTCCGACCGTTACATCGCTTATAAGCAGGTTGACGGGGCCGGCAACATCTTTACCGGCTACAATATTTAGATCTCCCTCTATAGCTAAAAACTTCAGGACATCAACGATGTCCATTCCGCGCAGATCAATGGATATTTTATTT
>DAOVNW010000007.1 GCA_030630095.1 Candidatus Omnitrophota bacterium | reverse complement strand
TGGTAGCCTGGCTATAGCCGGAATAAGAAACCAGGGCCTGTATCTCTACTAAGATCGGCCTTGAACCTTCCATTACCGGTACAATAATAGAGCCCGAAATATCATCCGGCCGCTCAGAAACAAAGATATCCGACGGATTCTTAACCTCCTTCAGCCCTCTTCCCGTCATCTCAAAGATACCTACTTCATTCGTAGAGCCAAACCTGTTTTTAACCGCGCGCAGTATCCTGTAATTATGGTGCTCACCCCCTTCAAAGTAAAGCACCGTATCAACCATATGCTCTAATATCTTAGGTCCGGCGAGAGCGCCCTCTTTTGTAATGTCCCCCACAAGACACAAGGAAAAGTTTTTTGACTTAGCCCGACTGGTAAGCTCTCCCGCGCACTCCTTTACCTGGCTGACACTGCCCGGGATAGAGCTCAACTCCGGCCGGAAAAGAGACTGCACTGAATCAATAATCACTACATCCACCGGCCGCTTCTTGATGTAGCCTATAATGGTACTTAGATTAGTCTGGTTAACAATAAACAGGTCTTTACCGTGAGAGTCAATTCTGTCAGCCCTTAGCTTTGCCTGCTTAACAGACTCCTCGGCGCTGACATAGAGAACCCTTAAGCCGTTCTTGCTGTATTTATCAGCAATTTGCAGCAGCAAGGTAGACTTTCCTATTCCGGGAGAACCGCCAATTAGAACAACTGATCCCCTGACCAGGCCCCCTCCTAAAATACAGTCAAACTCCGCTATCTTAGAACTTATCCTTTTTTCCTCACTGACATCAATTTCCGCGAGCGGCGCCGGCAAAACTCCGGAACCTTCCCTGCCGCCGCGCTCTACGGCCTCGCTCAAAGGCATCTCTTCAATCAGGCTGTTCCACTGGGCGCAGTCAGGGCACCTCCCCAGCCATTTAGCTGACTGATAACCGCACTTCTGGCAGGCATAAACACTTTTAATCTTAATCATTAGTAACGCTCTTCCAGGACATAACCTTGTTTTTTTCTATCCCTTTTGCTTTCTTTGGGCGCGATAAGAAGTTTCCACGGGCGTTCTTTGATATCAGAAGTCATCTCCTCCAGATTGGCGCTTGCCTTTCTCGTATTGGAAGCCGTCTCCTTTATGTCACAGCGAAACTCTTCGTCTCCCACCAGGTCGTTTACAGAGCGCATCACCTTTTTTAATTCTTTGGTAGCGGAATATACTTCCTTTGTAACATCCTCTATGCTAATCATATCATCCCCATACAAAAGCCCGTTATTTTTAATAGGCCCGGCGCCTTCAGTTCCCAGCGACAGATGAACATATTGCTCACCCATCAGGCCAAGACGTTTAAGCGAGACCGCGGCATTTTTTCTTATTTCCATCCCTTCCTTAATCGAGAGTATCAGCTCTACCATTTTCTTATTCAACCTCTTATCGTAAACGATATTTAAAGACCTTATCTTGCCCGCCTCAACACCTGCCAGATCAACCGGCGCCCCGGCTTCCAGGCCGGCCACGTCATTAAACCTTACCCTGACGCGATATCCCTTATTTACCAGATCAAAATTCCCGATTGAAAAAACCATCCAGATAAAAATAACCATCCCGGCCAAAACAAATATCCCCACCCTTAACTCTAAATTTGTTTTAGACATTGCGCCCCCCTTAATGAAGACATCATTTACGAAAGCAAAGCTTGCGTAAATAATAAGTCTGAATTAATTCCGCCGAGAGTCACAAAATTGTCGCCCTCTGGAATTTTACACTGTGAAATTCCCAGGATTTAGTCCCGAGAATATTTCAGATCCCGCGGGGAAGAGAATTTTGTGATATCTTTCGAGACGGAACTTTTTATTTAAACCTCTTTCAGCTTAAATTCTTTCAAAGCCTTCCCCTCGGTTATCGGTCCGCGCGCGGCACCGGTAATAAACTGGCGGACAAAAGGGTCTGCCGTGTTTTTTATTTCATCCGGAGTGCCGACGGCAATAATCTCACCTTTATATAGCATAGCAATCCTGTCGGCAATTTTGTAAGCGCTGACCATATCGTGAGTAACGGCTACAGAGGTAATCTTTAATTTATCGTGTAAAGAAATAATCAGATTATTTATGGCGTCCCCCATAATGGGGTCTAAGCCGGTCGTCGGCTCATCATAAAGTACAATCTTTACGCTCTCTGAACAAATAGCCCTGGCCAGGCCTACCCTTTTTTTCATCCCTCCGCTCAAAGAAACCGGCATAAGATTCTCTATGCCCCTTAAGCCGATAATAGCCAGAGACTCCTTTACCTTTTTCTCTATCTCCTCTTTGCTCAGATCCGTATGTTCTCTTAATAAAAAACCTACATTTTCCCCGACCGTCATTGAATCAAAGAGAGCCGCGCCCTGAAAAAGCATTCCCATTTCCAGCCTGACTTCATTAAGCTCATCCTGTCTCAGCCGGCTGACATTTTTACCATCGATAACAACCTCGCCCGAGTCAGGCGCTAATATCCCTATAATATGTTTGAGCAAAACACTCTTACCTACTCCTGAACGCCCGATTACAACCATCGTCTCCCCGGTCTTTATAGTAAGCGAGATATTATCTAACACCTTCACGTTATCAAATGATTTACACAGTTTTTTTATCTCTATCACGGTAATTATTCCTTATTCAAACACAAAATAAAACAATGCTGTAAAGAAACAGTCGAAGGTCAAAATTAGTACAAAAGATACGACGACGGACGTAGTCGTCGACTTACCTACCCCTTCAGCTCCTCCCGAGGTACGCATGCCTTCATAACAGGAAACTACGGCAATTATCATCGCGAAAAATACGGATTTTATCAAACCGGTAAATACATCTTTGTAAACCAGCGCCTCAAAGGTCTTGTTTATATACATAGTCGAGCCGATGGACAACTTCCAGGCGCCCACCATATAGCCGCCCAACATACCTACAAAATCACCGCAAATGGTCAAAAGCGGCATAGCAATCAATAAAGCAAGAAATCTGGGCGACACCAAAAAACTTACAGGATCAGAGGCCAGGCTTTCTAAGGCGTCAATTTGCTCGGTAACTTTCATTGTGCCTATCTCAGCCGTCATCGAAGCTCCCACGCGGCCGGCGATTATTAAAGCCGTCAAAACAGGCCCCAGTTCTCTGGTCATTGACAGGGCCACCATGCCCGGTATAAAAATGGCGGCATCAAACTTTTTGAAAGCATAGGCGCTCTGTAAGGCCAGAACAATGCCCGTAAATATAGTTACCAAAAAAACAATCAGAATACTATTTACTCCAACCTTATTTAACTGGTCAAGCAGCTGCCTTTTCCTGACAAACCTCCTAAAGATACTTGCCAGGGTTCTTAAAAAGAGCAGAGAAATTCCACCCAGATAAAACAAGGCTGAAATAAATCTCCGGCCTAAAAGAATAAAGGTAATTTCTAAATTTTTTCTTCTAAAACCTGATCTTGTTTTCAAGCCCAAAGAACTCCTCATCTTTTTTTAATTTCATCTTTAGACTCTGATTCTCCAAAATTCCGTACTCCAGCTCAATCGTATCCTTATGGTCATCGTCCGCGGACTGCGTCTCATCATTCAGATAACCTCTATACAAAACGCTTATTCCCTCCTTAACTGACTTACGCAGGCTCACCTCTTTTTCATAGCGTTTTTTAGTGATATCCCATCCCTCCCAGATAATCGTTTCTTCATCTGATGTTATAATCGTATCCTCAAAGAGGTTGCCGGTCTTTATCTTCCTGAAGTCCACCCAGCCTGCCACAGGCAAATACCCCTCACCTCTATTTATACGTGAATCTCTATACTTTAAAACGGGGTAATTCCCCTCTAAGGTAATCATAATAGAGTCAAACAAAATGTCATTCATATTGCCCTTGGTAGACGTAAGGTGAATTTTAACATAGGACTTCACGGGATTACCTTTAATGTTCACTTCAGCGCTTATTGTAGATGCAAAGTTAAAATTGTCCGGCACAAAGGAAAACTTCGATAGATTTTCCACCGTGAAGTCCTTAAGCTCAAAGAACATATCGATAGCCTCCGGCTCATCAAATGAAACAAGCCCCCGGAGGCCAAAGCTATCCCCTATTTTCAGATAATCTATCGTAAAACTGTCTTCAGTATAGGTAAAGGCGGCGCTTATATCATTAAAGGGCTCATAATTGACGATAAAGGCACTGGTGTTAAGCTCTCCCTTGATTTTATCTATCGCGCCGTCCGTGCCTTTATTTACATCCACTTTCATTTCACAGTTAACGTCTACATCAGTATCTTTAATCTTAAGATGACTAACTTCAATTAGTCCCAGGTAATTAAGGCTGTCTGTTGACTTAAAGCTAATGTTTATTTTTTCATTATTATCCAGGGTCACGCTAAACTTAGCCTCGTCCTTTTCTAAATCAATTTCTCCTGTGGCGAAATATTGCTCCTGGATTATCAGATTATCAAAAAAGATTTTTTCCTTATCAATTCTAACAAGATTATTAAAGGTGGCGGAAACCAGTCCAAACAGATTCAGGTCAGCCGTTATGCTGGGAAGGTTTGGATTACCTTCAATGCCAATCTCCCCTTTCACAAAGCTTGAGTTAACCCTTAACTTCATATCAAGAAAAGGACTGCCGTAAATATTGGCCGCTTTGCCTGTAAAACGGTAAAACTCATTGGCCAGGTTAATACTAAGAAGCTCTTTGTCTTTATCTAAAGTTATTACTCCGCTCTGATTTTTTATCCACGGGCCCATACCGCCAAAGATAAACAGGGAGGCGTCTTCAACCTTTAAAACCAAAGTGCCCCGTAAGCCTTTTTTAAGAAAGAACAGATCCCAGATCCTCTTATTAACCTCAACCCGCTCTATAGATAAAAAGGTATCCGGGTTACTCAAGCTGTTGCTAATTTTAACTTCTTGTAAAGCGACGGGGGTAAATATCCCGCCGCTGATGCCGCTAATTTTTACCTCACGCAGTAAGGCCTGCCTCATCTCTATTTCGAGATAAGACTTAAAATCATCAAGCAGTTCCTTCTCCTTTGAAGCCAGATAAAGAATTATAGTTAGCGTAAAGAGAGAAAGTAAAATAAGCTTTATTAAAATCCTATCCCTGGACAGTAGTTTCATTAAAAATTTCTACTTATGTAGTATTTTTAAAGACAAGGCGTCCATCTTTTTCTTCTATGGCCGTTGTCTGTCCTTTTTTTATTTCACCTTTTAGAAGAACCTGGGCTAAGGGGTCCTCTAAATAACGCGCTATAGTCCTTTTGAGCGGCCTGGCTCCAAATAGCGGATCAAAACCTTTTTCTATAAGAAACACTTTAGCCCCCTTCGTTATTTCAATAACTATCTCCTGTTCCTTCAGGCGCTCTTTGACTTCGTTTAGTTCGATGTCAACAATCTTATTCAGGTCTTGGCGGCTCAAAGGATGGAAAACGATAACATCATCAATGCGGTTCAGAAACTCCGGCTTAAAGGTTTTCTTAACCTCCTCATTCAAACGGTCCTTCATATCCTCATAGGCCAACTCTTCCTTCTCAATCTTAAAACCCAGAGAGCCGCTTTTTTTGATTAAGTCGGCGCCGATATTTGACGTCATAAGCAGTATTGTATTTTTGAAGTCAACCTGCCGTCCAAAGCTATCAGTAAGCCTACCCTCTTCTAAAACCTGCAAAAGCATATTAAAAATATCAGGATGCGCCTTCTCTATTTCATCTAAAAGAACGACTGAGTAAGGCTTGCGCCTCACCTTTTCGGTTAACTGCCCGCCTTCCTCATAACCGACATATCCCGGAGGTGCGCCCACTAATCTAGAAACGTTAAACTTTTCCATATATTCGGACATATCCAGCTGGATTAAGGCCTCTTCGTCACCAAACATAAATTCAGCCAGCGCTCTGGCCAGCAGGCTCTTGCCGACACCGGTAGGGCCAAGAAATATAAACGACCCTATGGGCCGCTTGGGATTTTTTAAGCCGGCCCTTGAACGCCTGACAGCGTTGGCTATAGCCGAAACCGCCTCGTCCTGGCCTATAACTCTTTTATGAATTTCCTCCTCCATCCGAAGCAGCCGCTCAGTTTCCTTTTCTTCCAGCCTTGATATAGGTATACCTGTCCAGCCGGCAATAATCTGGGCTATATCTTCCTCTCCAATCTCTACTTCTTTCTCCGAGTTTTTCTTCTGCCACTGGCTTCTGGCCTTCTCTAACTCATCCTTTGCCTTTCGTTCTTCATCCCTTACTTTAGCCGCCCTTTCAAAGTCCTGTTTTTTAACCAACTGCTCTTTTTCTTCGGTAAGTTTTTTTATTTGTCTTTCCATCCTTTTTAAATCAGGAGGAGCGGTCATCGCTGACAGCCTGGCCCTGGAGCCTGCCTCGTCAATTACGTCAATGGCCTTATCCGGCAAAAACCTGGCGCTTACGTATCTGTCTGATAGCTTGGCAGCCGCGGAGATCGCCTCATCCGTAATTTTAATTCTGTGGTGGGCTTCATAACGCTCTTTCAGCCCCTTTAAAATTTTGACGGTCTCCTCTACGGTCGGCGGCTCAACCATAATTGTCTGAAATCTTCTCTCAAGGGCCGCGTCTTTTTCAATATTCTTACGGTACTCATCCAGCGTCGTGGCGCCGATGCACTGCATTTCACCTCTTGCTAACGCCGGTTTTAAAATATTTGAGGCATCAATGGCCCCTTCCGCCCCGCCTGCTCCGACAAGTGTATGCAGTTCATCAATAAATATGATAACCTTCTCAGCTTTTTTTATTTCATCCAGAACGGCCTTAATTCTTTCTTCAAACTGGCCGCGGTACTTGGTACCTGCTACCATCAGGGCCAGGTCAAGAATAATAACTCTCTTATCTTTCAGTAGTTCCGGCATATCCCCTTTGATTATCTTCTGGGCCAGCCCTTCAACTATAGCCGTCTTGCCAACTCCGGCTTCCCCTAAAAGAACCGGATTATTTTTAGTCCTTCTGCTTAATATCTGAATTACTCTGTTAATCTCCTTTTCGCGGCCGATAACAGGATCCAGTTTATTTTCCACAGCCAGCTTTGTCAGGTCTCTGCCAAAAGTATCCAGAGCCGGCGTTTTAGATTTCACGGCTGCCGCGTTAGGAGAATAGCCGGGTTTTGGTTTTTTAATGTTAAATCCCGCGAAACCCGGGGTAGCGGAGCCCAAAAGATTCATAACCTCCCGCCTGACTCTGTTTAAGTCCAGGCCAAGATTTATAAGAACCTGTGAGGCTATGCCCTCTCCTTCCGCGATAAGCCCCAGAAGGAGATGTTCGGTGCCGATGTAATTATGGCCCAAAGACCTGGCTTCATCCATTGCCAGTTCAATTACCTTTTTTGCCCTGGCCGTAAAAGGGATGTCCCCGTTTATTTTAGTTGAGGGGCCGGCCTTAACCAGTTTTTCAACTTCAAAGTTAATCTTATCCGGGCTCATACCCAGATTTTTTAAAACAGCGGCCGCCACACCTCTTCCTTCTTTAATTAATCCTAAAAGTATGTGCTCGGTTCCGATGTAATCGTGATTAAACTTCCTGGCCTCCTCTTTCGCCAGGACAATAACTCTCCGTGCCCGTTCAGTAAATCTTTCAAACATAGCCATGTTTATTTACCCCCATATAAAGTGTAAAATTAAAAGCGAAAAGCGTAAAATTATAACTTAAAATTCAAAATTTAAACCTTTTAAATTTAAATACAGTCTTGCGTTTTACGCTATTTTTACGTCTTACGTTATTTTCACGCTTCTTTTCTATTACAGTGTAAAACTAACTGCTATATTTTTACGTTTTTTTTGTTTATTATTTTTTTTAAATCTTTTTAATTTTAAACTATGGTTTTACGCTTTTCACTTTACACTTTACGCTTTGCACTTTTTTCTTGTTAATTTTGTTTTTTAAATCTTTTTAATTTTGCGCTATAATTTTACACTTTTCGCTTTTTTGTTTATTTTATTTTTTTATCTTTTGAGTTTTAAGTTATCGTTTTACGCTTTTCACTTTACACTTTACGCTATTTTTATGTTTTTAACTTCTTCCTTACAAGCTGGGCTCTTTTAAAATCCCTCTCTTCAATATCTAAAAGCCTTCCCTCTATTTTCTGTAAATGAGCGGGTTGAATAAGTATAAAGAGTTCATTTATAGTCTTTATGTTAATATTCGGTAGAATATTAAGATTAATTCCTAATCGCGCCAGAGATAATAAATCAATAGTCTCTTTGCTTGAAATAATGCGGGCATTGCTCAAAATAGCATAAGCCCTGAATATCTTATCCTCAAGCTGCTTTTTACTATCCTCAAACAAAAAGTCCCTGGCTTTTTGTTCATAATTTATAATCTGCCTAATGATTCTAGTAATACCGTCTATCAATTCCCGCTCGGAACGCCCCAGCGTCACCTGATTGGAAATCTGAAAGAAATTACCGGCGGCCTCGCTTCCTTCGCCGTACAAGCCCCTAACGGCCAGATTCAGCTTGGTAATGCTCTCTAAAATTCTTCTGACGCGTTTTGTCATCACCAGTGCCGGCAGATGAAGCATAACGGAGGCGCGCATACCCGTTCCTACGTTCGTGGGACAGGCAGTTAAATATCCCCACCGTTGGTCATAAGCAAAGTCAAAACTCTTCTCCAGCTCTAAATCAAGTTTTTCAATCAATCTGAAGGCCTCGTTAAGATTAAAACCCGACTGCATCACCTGGCTTCTCAAATGATCTTCTTCATTAATCATTAACGAGAATATCTCCTTTTCGCTGATATTAACAGCCTTTGAGCCATTGCCCGAAGCCAACTCACGGCTGATTAAATGGCGTTCAACCAAAAACTGCTTATCAATTGAGCTTACTTTATCCATCTTTAAAAACAATGAATTTTTTAAATAGCTGCTCCTTAACAAAACCGGCTCAATTATTGACAAAACCTTCTTTCTCTGCTTTGTGCCGGCCCAATGTGAAAAGGGAATACCTTTTAAGTTGCGGGCGTATCTTACGCGTGAACTCATAACTATTTCGCATTCAGGCCCTGTCTCTTTAAGCCATTCATTCGTCTGCTTAAGCAAGTCATCAATCTTCATCTTTTTTTTCTCTCTTATTCTTTTCTTTCAAATCCCTGATTTTATCCCTTACCTTAGCCGCTTCTTCAAACTCCTCTTCTTCTATGGCTTTTTTCAACTCCCACTCAAGCCGTCCCAAGCCGGATTCATTCTTAAACTCTTTACCGGCGCCGGCCGGCATCTTGCCGGAGTGTTGAGCTGTACCGTGAATTTTTCTTAAAAGCGGCGATAAAGCTTTTTGGAAGGTTTCATAACAGCGGTCACAGCCCAAACGGCCTATCTTTTTAAAGTCAGTAAGGGTCAGGCCGCATCCGGGGCATTTTAATTCAACTTCATTAACAGTCTCTTCTTCCGACGCGAATCCAAAGTCAGCCAGGCCCCCCAGAAAGCCTGCCAAGCCAAAATTTTGCTTAGTCACCATACCCTTTTTCTCAGCGCATTCTTCACAGACGTGAATTTCCTGCACTTCGTTATTTATAATTTCTGTAACGTGTATGGTAGCCTCTCTTTTGTGACAAATATCACAAAGCATATTTAACTCCTTCTGTTTTAATCAGACTCCTAAACTCATTTATAAAATCAACAGTTAGCTTGCCCGCGCTGCCGCTGCCTACTATCTTACCATCTATCTCGGTAACAGGAATAATTTCGGCTGCCGTTCCGGTCAAAAAAACTTCATCCGCTTTAAACAGCTCTTCTGTCCATATAAACTTCTCTTCAGTTTGAATACCTTTATCGCGGGCTATACCCATAACTATCTCACGCGTAATACCCTCCAGCGCGCCCGCCTCTACAGCGGGAGTAACAAGCTTGTTGTCCTTGACGATAAAAACGTTATCTCCTGTACATTCCGCGAGATAACCCTCCTCGTTAAGCATTAAGGCCTCTACGACTCCGGCTTGAGTGGCTTCCATCCTCGCCAGGATATTGTTTAGATAATTTAAAGACTTCACCTTTGGCGGTAAAGATTTTACGCTGTTTCTTTTTGTTTTAGCTATAATAATTTTAAGCCCCTTAATATAAAACTCCTCAGGGTAAAGCGCGATGCGGTCGGCAATTATAAACATTGACGGCTTCTCGCACTTTTGGGGGTCAAGGCCCAAATCACCCACTCCTCTGGTTACAACCAGCCTGATATACCCGTCTCTTATTCCGTTCGCCTTTAACGTATCAATAATGGCCTGTTGAATTTCTTCTTTACTCATTGAAATCTGAAGACTTATACTCTCGGCTGACCTGAACAGCCTCTCAATGTGCTCTTCTAACTTAAAAATTAAACAGTCATAAGAACGAATACCTTCAAAAACTCCATCTCCATATAATAGTCCGTGGTCAAAAACGGAAATTTTAGCATCCTTTTCATCAACTATTTTACCGTCCAAAAATATCTTTAGGCCCATCTTCTCTTCAGCTCCTTCCGATAATCCTGCCGTCTTCAATCTTAACAACCCTATGAGCCGCCTCACCTATTGTCTCATCGTGGCTGACAATCATAAATGTTTGTTTATTTTTGCTATTTAGCTCCTTCAGTAAATCAACCAGCCTGACCGAGTTCTCCGAGTCCAGATTTCCCGTAGGCTCATCGCATAGAACAAGTTCGGGTTCATTTATCAGAGCCCGCGCTACAGCAACCCTCTGCTGCTCGCCGCCTGAGAGCTCACCCGGCCTGTGATTAGCTCTTTCCGATAAACCTACCTGTTCAATTAAGCGGCTTGCCCTTTTACGAAGGCCTTTTCTGCCTGACCTTCTTACTTTATTAATGACCGCCGGCAGCATCACGTTTTCCAGCGCCGTAAACTCCGGCAAAAGGTAAAAAAACTGAAATATAAAGCCAATCTTTTTATTCCGCAAAGAAGCTCTTTTGCTATCGTTTAATTTATAAATGTCAACGTCGTTCATTAAAACCCTGCCCTCAGTAGGAAAGTCCAGCCCGCCCAAAATATGAAGGAGGGTAGATTTCCCGGCTCCGGAGCGGCCGATAACCATTAGGATTTCTCCCTTTGAAATTTCTATATCAAGGCCTTTAAGAACATCTAATTTTTCGTATCCGCTGGGGTATCTTTTGTGCAGGTTATAAGCTTTTAAAATAAGATTATTCATACCTTAACGCCTCAACCGGATTAAGCCCGGCCGCCTGATAAGCGGGGTACAGGGTAGCTAAAAATGACAGTGCCACCGCGGAAACGGCAATTAGTATTGAATCGTTCCATTGTATCTGAACCGGCAGGGTCGCGACATAATAAATATCGGGCGGTAGTTTAATAAACTCATACTTTTCAAGTAGATGGCAGACCAGAAATCCGCTCCCCGCCCCCATAAGCGTTCCCATGGTTCCGATAATTACTCCGCAAAAAGTAAATATGAGAGCGATACTTTTTCTGCTGGCTCCAAGCGATTTCAGGATGCCTATGTCTTTTGTCTTTTCCATTACCATCATTATCAATGTACTGATAATGTTAAAAGAAGCCACCATCACTATCAAGGCCACAATGATAAACATCACCGTCTTTTCCAGCTTAAGAGACGAAAAAAAACTACGGTTAACCTCCATCCATGTCCTAACCCAATAAGAAAACCCCAGTTTTTTTAAAATGTCTTTTTTAACCTCTTCCGCTTTAAATAAGTCGTCGATCTTAACACCCACCGCGCTTACCGCGCCATCAGTATCAAAGAAGGTTCCGGCGTCAGAAAGGCTTATATACGTCCAGCTGGCATCATAGTCATACATACCGGTATTAAAGATGCCGCAGACTGTAAATTTATACTTCTTCTCCTTTACCGGAGAGATCACTGTAATAGCGCTGCCAACGCCCAGATTAAATGTTCTGGCCAGTTCCTTTCCGATAAGGATACTGTTTTCGGCCTCGGGCAGGCATCCCGCGATCAAATATTCCTCTAATCTTGTTACCTCCGGCTCCAGTTGAGAATTAATGCCTCTCATCATTACACCCTGGGCATATTTATTCTTAAAAAGAAGCGCCTGTCCTTCAATAAAAGGGCTGGCCGCTACTACGTGCTCAATATCCTTTATTTCTTCGATAACTTCATAAGGAAAAGCGATTCCTTCTGTCGCTTGAACATAAACCTGGGGGTTGACACCCACAATTTTTTCTCTCAGGTCATTATCAAAACCGCTCATCACCGCCAGAACAATTATTAAAGCCATAACCCCCACCGCGACTCCAAATACGGAAAAAAGGGTAACAGCAGAGATAAATTTACTCTTATGCCCCGACCTTAAATAACGTAAAGCAACACCTAATTCAAATTTCATTTAATCCTGCTTTTCCGGTTTTAACTGCGGAAACAAAATCACCTCTCTGATAGACGGCTTATCAGTTAAAAGCATCACCAGCCTGTCAATGCCTATGCCCAGGCCTCCCGCGGGAGGCATGCCATACTCGAGGGCGGTGATAAAGTCTTTATCAATTTTATGCAGTCTTTCTTCACTGTCCTCCTGCTGGCCTTTTATGCGCTCGGCCTGCTCAAGCGGATCGTTGAGCTCTGAATAGGCATTGGCTATCTCCATCCCCCCGGCAAAAAGTTCAAATCTCTCAGCGAGAAGAGGCCTGTCTTTTCTCGTCTTGGCTAAAGGACTTACCTCGGTAAAATAGTCGGTAAAGAAGGTTGGATTATTTTTTTCTTTTCCGTCAAGCAAATCTTCGGCCACATTTAAAAGAGCTGAGCGGCTTATCTTTTCATTTATATCGAAACCAAACTTCGCGCATAAAATCTTCTTCCAGCCGGCGGGATCCTTTTCCTCCGGGCTGATTCCCAGCGCCTCGGCAAAAGACTGCCTCTTCCAGGGACGCTTTAAATCAATCTCCTCCCCCTGATAAGTAATCTTCAGTGTCCCCAGCACCTCCTGAGCTACATAAGTGACCAACTCCTCGATTAAGTCCATCATCTCTTCATAATCCCCGTAGGCCTGATAAACCTCCAGCATAGTAAACTCCGGATTATGTTTTACTGAGATACCCTCGTTTCTAAAGGAACGGTTAATCTCATAAATTTTTTCAAAGCCACCCACTAACAGCTTTTTCAGATACAGTTCAGGCGCGATTCTCAAGTACAAATCAATATCATAGACGTTATGATGCGTTTTAAATGGCCTGCCGGCGGCTCCACCCGGCACAATATGCATCATAGGCGTCTCCACCTCAAGATAACCATTTTTGTCTAAAAACTCCTTTATCTTGCTGACAATCCGCGTTCTTAACTTAAAGGTTTTTCTTACCTCCTCATTGGAAATCAAATCAAGATAACGCTGTCTGTATCTGGCTTCAACATCCTTCAGGCCGTGCCACTTCTCGGGAAGAGGCCTTAATGACTTGGAAAGAAGCGTCAAAGATTTAACCTCGATAGTAACTTCGCCGCTTCTGGTCTTAAAAAGCCTGCCTTCGATTCCGATGATATCACCGATATCCAGCCTCTCAAAAAGCCAGTGCTCATCTTCACTGATTAGCCCTTTCTTAACGTAGAGCTGAATTCTACCATCCTCATCTCTAATATCCAAAAAGGCGCTTTTGCCGTGGCTTCTTAACGCCCTAATCCTGCCGGCTGTCTTTATAATTACCTCTTTTGTTTCATCAAAGGAGTCCAAAGCCTGCTTAATACTGTGGCTCCGCTTAAATTTACAGCCGTAAGGATCAATATTTTTTGCCTTAATTTCTTCTAATTTTAGTATTCTTTGCCGAATAATCTCGTTCAGATTTTCCATTCAAATAAACCTCTCCTTAATGGTGATTATATATTAAAATAAGGTAGGTGTCAATACTAATGCGGGGTTCTACGCGGGGTTATTTATTTGTGAATCTATTTAATAATATATCTTCTGCGTTTTGGCGTGAATCAATGACTGACAGGACATAAATATAATTATCTGAAATTCTATAAATAATTCTCCAAGATTCTACTATCAATTCTCGATATAATAAAATCCCATATTCTTGTAATTCGGGAACAATTTTGCCTCGATTAGGGAAAGTAAAAAGCCTTAAATATTTATCTTTGATTTTATGAAATATAGCCAGCGCGTTATTAATGCTATTTCCTGTTATATATTCAATAACTTTGTTCAAATCATCTTCGATTATGTGTGACCATATTACTTTGTACTTACGCACTTATTCTTTCTTTCAATTTTTTTTCAATACTATCAAATACTTTGTTTTGGGTTTTAACTTTCCCGCTTTTAATATTTTTTTCTCCCTGCGAAATCAACTTTAATAATCCTATGCTATTTCGCATATTTTCATAACTTTGCGGATCCCGCAATACGGCTTTAGGCTCACCATTTTGTGTAATTATAACAGGCCTATGAGTATTATTAATTTGCTCTAATAGGTCAGCAGCCTTAGCTTTAAGATAAGTTACTGATTTTATGTCCTTTGTTATATTCATATCCATTCACCTCCAGTCCTAATTAGTACCATATATAGACCGTTTTGTCAAATAAAAATTAGGGACACATCCCGATTTTTTTAACCGCCTGCTGCAGACATTTCAAAGAAATAAGGGGTCAGACCTCGAAATGCGAAATGAGCTCAATCTCCTTCTTAAAAATAAGGGGTCTATATCTGAGCTGCTGCTAATTCTCTTCTTGTACGAGACCTCTCCTCCTTCAATCTGTCCTTATAACCTCTTCAATTTATCTTTGATAAACTTCGTCTTACCTAATATAAACCCCGCGTATATATCCTTAAAGGGGTTTTCCTGTTTGTTAATCCCTTCTAATGCAAAATTCTGATATTGCCTGGCACTCATATCAAAATATCTTCGCGTG
>DAOVNW010000065.1 GCA_030630095.1 Candidatus Omnitrophota bacterium | reverse complement strand
TGGCGCGGAGGCCAAGAGGATGCTCTGGAGGACGCCGGGAAGCATCGTGGCCATACGCCCTATGAAGGATGGCGTTATCGCCGACTTTGAAATTTCTGAGAGTATGCTGCGTTATTTTATCCGCAAGGCTCATAAAAAAAGAGGCTTTATCAGGCCCTGTATTATTGTGGCCATACCTTCCGGCGTGACAGAAGTTGAAAGAAGAGCGGTCAAGGATTCGGCTGAGCACGCGGGCGCGAGGCAGGTGTTTCTGGTGGAACAGCCCTTAGCCGCCGCGATAGGTGTCGGCCTGCCCATTCAGGATCCCACGGGTAATATGATTGTGGATATTGGCGGCGGCACAACGGAAATTGCCGTCATATCTTTGGGCGGCATAGTCTGCTCCAAATCTCTCAGAATAGGCGGCAATGAAATGGATAGCGCCATAGCAACTCATCTTAAAAAAGTTTATAATCTTATGATTGGTGAGCGGACGGCTGAGGAGATAAAGATACGCATAGGGTCCGCTTATCCGCTGAATGAAGAGCTGTCTATGGAAGTTAAGGGACGTGATTTAGTGGCCGGCCTTCCTAAAACATTAAGTATCTCTTCAGAAGAGGTCAGAGAGGCGCTTTCTGAGCCGGTTGCCTTAATTATTGAGTCGGTAAGGGCTACACTTGAAAGGACGCCGCCGGAGCTTTCCGCTGATTTAGTTGACAGAGGCTTAATTCTGGCCGGTGGAGGAGCCCTCCTGCGCAATCTCGATAAGCTTCTGGCTGAGGAAACAGGCCTGCCGGTTAACGTAGCCGATGACCCGCTGACTGCTGTTTGCCTGGGAACAGGTAAAATGCTGGATGAAATAAAGTATCTGAAAAAGGTAAGTATTTCCGCAAAATATGAAGCATAGGGATTGAGTTAAGTGATTATAAAAAGAATCACTTTGATTGTATGCGCCTTAGTGTTTATAGCTATAATATTCCTTCCTAATATAGTTTCTAATAAAATTAAAAATGTCTTTCTTTCATCGTTTAAATATTCTCTAAGTGCTTCAGAAGTATCTTCAAGAAATTTAGCCGGCCTCCTGGAGTATAAACATATACTTGAGTCAAACAGTACCCTAAGACGGGAAGTAGGCCTATTAAAGAGAAGGCTTGCCTCTTTTGAAGAGATCCGGCTGGAGAATCTCCGGCTTCAGGAGCTTTTTGAGTTTAAAGAAAAAGTTCCCTTTGACACTATTGCCTCGAAGGTTATCGGCCGGGACACGACAAACTGGTTTAACACGGTAATAATTGATAAAGGAACAAAAGATGGAATAAGAGTAGGCGCGGCAGTTTTATCTTGCTCTGGCTTAGCGGGAAGGGTAACAGAAGCCGATGGAGGAGTGTGCCGGGTGATGCTTTTGACCGATCCGGCTTCACGCGTAGCGGCTAAAATTCAACGAACCAGAGACGAAGCCCTTTTAGAAGGTGTCTATAAAGGTTTATGCCGGATGAAGTACCTGCCTTTGGAAAGTAAAATAATGGCAGGGGATAAGGTGGTTACTTCCGGCAATAGCGGGATATATCCCGAAGGCCTTTTAATAGGGGAGGTTATCAGTATCAGCCAGGATGCATCCTCCTTATATACTATTGCTCTGGTGCGGCCGGAGGCCGCCTTGATGAGGCTCGAGGAGGTCTTATGTTTAAAAGAAGTCAAAAGTACTTTTTGATTTTTTTTGTGATTTTGGCGGCGCTTATGCAGGCAACTATTTTGTACCGCTTTCGCGTTGCCGGCGTAAAACCGGATATTCTGCTGATAATCGTTATTTTCTCCACCCTTTACTTTGAAGGTCCCTTTTGTCTGAAGACGGCGCTTTTTGCCGGTTTTATCGGTGACGTATTGTCAGGCGGAATTTTTGGATTAAATATTTTAACTTTTGGCTTGTGCAGTTTTGTTTTATCCTTATACGGCCAAAAGGTGTACCGCGAAAATATTCCGATACAGCTTTTTATATGCTTTGGTTCTGTTTTGGCGGTTTATTGTTTTTATTATCTGGCCTCGAGAGTTTTTCTGCCTCTCGGGGGTTTTATCGAGGCATTTAAAATGGTTATCCTGCCGACGGCGCTGTATTCTACATTTATCTTTGGCCCGCTTTGTGTTTTTTTAAAGAAGTCTTTAGGGTTTTTGGCCTATGAGAATCATTCATATTAAATTAGTAGTTTTACTATCCTTTATCCTGCTGATAACGGGCTTGGCGCGGATTCAGCTTTTTAATGGCCCGTGTTATAAAAGGCAAAGCCGGGAAAACAGGGTGCGTTTAATACCCATCAGGGCCGCCAGAGGAAATATATACGACCGGGAAGGGAAACTTCTGGCTAAAAGCAGGCTCTCCTTTAACGCGGCGGTTATACCGCGTGAGGCTGGCAGTAACAGCTCTACCCTGACAAAGCTTTCCGTTATCCTCGAAATACCGGTCGCGGCATTAAGGCAAAAACTAAAACAAAACGCGGTAAATCCTTTTGTGCCGGCGGTAGTAGCGGAGGACATTCCTAAGGAGAAGGCGATATTGATTGAGGAGAAGAGTCTGCGGTTAAAGGGAGTTGTAATTGAAACAGTTCCCTTAAGGGAATATGTCTATGAGGAGTCAACGGCGCATTTAATCGGCTACATAACCAAGCTAACCTGGCAGGAGTATAAAAAGCTGAGGTTTTATGGCTACAGGATAGTTGACTTTATCGGGCGTACCGGATTAGAAGCGGCCTTTGACAGCTACTTGAAAGGGGAAGACGGCGGATATCAGATTGAGGTAGACAATAAAGGGAAGCGGATAAAAGTATTAGGCCACAAAGCTCCTCAGAAAGGCAAAGATCTACAGCTTACTATTGATATTGAATTGCAGAATTACATTTATAGCTTGACTAAACAAAGAAAAGCCGCTGTTTGTGTTATAAATCCCTTAAGCGGTGAAGTTCTATCTATGGTAAGCACTCCCAGTTTTAATCCCAACATCATTGTCAGTCCCTCTCCTCAAAGAAACAGAAAGGTCAAAGCAATCTTTAACTCAAAAGATTCAGTTATGACAAACAGAAATATTCAGTCTGCTTATCCAACCGGCTCGGTATTTAAGATAGTAACCGCTCTTTGCGCTTTAGAAACAAGGGCTGTAGATGCCGGGCAAACTATTAACTGCCCCGGCCATTTTAAACTCGGAAAAAGCACCTTTCGCTGTTGGTATTCAAAAGGTCACGGTGAAGAGACGATAGTTGATGCTCTGAAAAATTCCTGTAACGTATTTTTTTATAAGGCGGGTTTAGAAGCGGGTATTGATTCCTTGAGCTCTTACGCGAGAAAATTTGGTTTTGGCAGGCCTACAGGAATAGAGTTGGGGGGTGAAGCGGCCGGCCTGGTGCCGGATAAAGAGTGGAAGCTGAAAGAAAAGGGGGAGCGGTGGTATGACGGAGAAACGGTAATATTTGCCATCGGACAGGGTTATTTTCTGGCTACGCCCATCCAGATATTAAGGATGATTTCCGTGATTGCCAATGGAGGCAATTTGATTTATCCTCAGATAGTTAAAAAGATAGCTGATTTGGAAGCCGGCTCAAAAAAGCCCAGGAGGCTTAATTTTAAAAAGAAAAACCTTAATATTGTCAGGCGCGGATTAGAGTTGGTTGTCTCTGCCAGCGGCACAGGCAGGAGGGCTCAGGTTGAAGGAGTTAAGGTAGCCGGAAAAACCGCGACCGCCCAAACTTCCTCAGGGCCTACGCATGCCTGTTTTAGCTGTTTTTTCCCGGCCGATAAGCCGGAATTTGCCCTGGTAGTTTTTTTAGAGCACGGCGGTACAGGCGGTGTTGAGGCCGCAGGCGTAAGCAGACAAATTATTGAATTTATTAAAAGGAAGTATTTATAAAAATAATGATATCAAGTGAACGAAAGAGAAGCTATTTATTGCCGTCGGCGTTAATTTTACTTCTTATTTTAGGCTGTGCGGCTCTTTATAGCGCTTCTTATAGCGGTGAGTCGGGAGCGAAAATAAACTATGTCGGTTTACAGTTGAGATGGATTGCCATTGGCGCCTGTCTCGCGGGTTTAGTTTTTATCGTCAACTATAAAAGACTTCTGGAAGTATCTTATCTTTTTTACGCCGCTAATTTAATTTTGCTTTTAATAGTAATGTTTGCCGCTCAACCGAAGTTAGGCGCCGCCAGATGGGTTTCGTTTTTTGGCGTAAATTGCCAGCCTTCGGAGTTGATGAAGCTGGTAATCATCCTAACCTTAGCCAGATTTTTATCTTCTTATAAATACAAAGAAGCGGGAGCCGGATGTGTGGCAGTCTGCCTTATCCTGGTTTTTTTACCGGTGATACTTATCCTGAAACAGCCTGATCTGGGAACTTCCTTAATTTTTATTCCTATCCTGTTTGCTATGCTTTACATCTGGGGTATAAGATTGAGGTATATTGTCTTAACGCTTATATCCGGCGCGGCGGCCGCTCCGCTTTTATGGATCCTCTTGAAAGATTATCAGAAACAGAGACTTCTGGTTTTTATTAACCCCGACATCGACCCGCTGGGCGCCGGATACACTATCATTCAGTCAAAAATCGCTATCGGTTCCGGAGGCTTTTGGGGAAAGGGGCTGCTTAAGGGGAGCCAGGGGCAGCTGAACTTTTTGCCTGAACATCATACGGACTTTATCTTTTCCTGCATCGGTGAAGAGTGGGGATTTATCGGCGCCGTAATTGTAATACTGCTTTTTTTCATTATTATTTGGGAGGGACTTAATATAGCCCAGAGGTCAGAGAGTATGGAGAAAAAACTGCTGGCGGTTGGCATAAGTACTCTATTTGTGCTTCACGTCGTAATAAATATATGCATGTGCATCGGCCTTATGCCCGTAGTCGGCCTGCCGCTGCCTTTTATCAGTTATGGCGGTTCACACATAATAGTTTTTTTACTTTTGACGGGAATTTTACTAAATCTGAAATTTGACAATAGTTAACCAGGCGACCTTGACTAAAAATTTTTTATATAGTATACTTAATTGAAATATTTAAATTATTTAAAGCCTTTTAAAAGCTAATTTAAAAATGTTGTTTTGATCGGAGGGGAGGGGACTTATGATGCGTAATTTTTTTAAAGCGGTATCTTTAATGCCAAAAGGCCTGAGGTATAAATTAATCTTAGCCTTTAGCCTTATGTCAATTATGCCTCTTTTACTCTGTGGAGCTATCATTAATAAATACGTATATAAGCAGGATATAATTATCGGTGACATCAGTCTGCTGGTTTTGATAACAACCATTATAGCGCTTTTGGGCCTGTTTATGGCTAAAAGCATCGTTGATCCTGTTATTCAGATTGCTAAAAAACTCAAACTTTATACAGACGGTAGTGATCTTGGGAAAATTCCGACTGACAGAGAGGATGAAATCGGTGATTTGAGTATTTCCATTAACACAATGGCTTCAAAAATAAATAAAAATGTAGATACTTTAAAGAATTATGAGGAGAAGATAAGAAGCATTAATCTGGACATCAATAAAAAAATGACGGCTCTGTCAACTCTTTTTCAGGTTAGCAGTATTATGTCCGGCGCCGGAGACCTTAGCGTAATATTGCAGACTGTAATCGAAAGGCTTCCCGATGTTGTTGACTGTGAAAAAAGTTTTTTGGTAATTTTTGACGCGGAAGGGTGCGGGATAAAGATAAAGGCTACTAATAATATTAAAGCTGATGAGTTGGAGGTTCTTGAAACAGATTTTTGCGGAGGTGTTCTTGCCAGGCTTTCAAAACAGCGGGAAAGCTTAATTTTGGGTAAGAAGCACGGG
>DAOVNW010000090.1 GCA_030630095.1 Candidatus Omnitrophota bacterium | reverse complement strand
GTAAGCCAATTCCGCCACTCCGGCAAATTAAGTTAAAGTACAAACCACAAGGGATTCGGTGCACAGCACCGTACTTGAGCATACTTTTCTAAATTTTGCGAATGGTACGGTGGTGGAGCTGAGGGGGCTCGAACCCCTGACCCCCACGCTGCCAGCGTGGTGCTCTCCCAGCTGAGCTACAGCCCCATTAAACCCTAAATATAACATCCATTTAGCGTCTTGTCAACGTTTTTTAGAAGCTTTCCCGAATCTAATGCGACATTTTAATGCAATTCATTGATATTATAAGAGTTCTTGTTTGATTTTTTGTTTTTAAGTTTTTTACTGTAGGAAAGCTTCTGATTGCAGTGAGTAACGACAGATTACAGCGATTAAAATCATTGTAATTGTTCCTAAAATCTCTGTAATCAGGTTCTTTCTATTCTTTCTATTTTTGCATCAAATTTGGGAAAGAACCTTTTTAACCGGAGCATTTATCAATTTGCCTTGACGTTTTAACGTTTTTTATGATAATATAACATAAATCTATATAGAGTTTAAATAATATGAAGTTGGGAGCTCATATATCAATCGCGGGGGGAGTTTTCGAGGCTGTAGACAGGGCTCGCAGATGTAGTTGTGATTGTATGCAGATATTCAGCCGCAGCCCCAGAGGCTGGCAGGCGCCGGAGCTCAGCAAGAACGATGTCAAAGAGTTCAAGAGGAGAAGAAAAGAAGCGGGCATCACTCCTCTGGTCATACATTCCCCCTATCTAATAAATTTGGCTTCGCCGGATAAGGAACTTTATGAAAAGTCTCTCAAGAGCTGCATAGAGGAGCTGAAAAGGGCGGACCTTTTAGGGGCGGAGTATTTTGTAACTCACCTTGGTTCGCATAAAGGCGCCGGGGTTGGGGCCGGCGTTAGCAGATTTGGCGCGGCGCTTGATAAGATATATAAAGAGTTAAATCCCGGGGTTATGATTCTGCTTGAAAATACTGCTGGAGGCGGTAATAACCTGGGAGGCACCTTTAGAGAAATTAATGAGGTGATGAAAGCCTCAAGGCATAAGAAAAGGCTGGGCCTGTGCTTTGATACCTGTCATGCTTATGCCGCCGGCTATGATATTGGGCATAAGAATGGGTTGGAAGATACCCTTTTTGAGATTGATAGCTTAATGGGTTTAGATAAGTTAAGGGTGATACATCTTAATGACTCTAAAGGTGATTTGGGCTCTCACCTTGACAGGCATGAACATATAGGAGAGGGAAAGATCGGAATAAGCGGGTTTAAGGTTATTTTAGGTCATCCGCGATTAGAAAAGCCGGCTTACA
Source organism: Candidatus Omnitrophota bacterium (assembly GCA_030630095.1). Taxonomy (GTDB): domain Bacteria; phylum Omnitrophota; class Gorgyraeia; order JAGLLT01; family JAGLLT01; genus JAGLLT01. Next base: position 3,558 of record DAOVNW010000090.1, on the reverse strand, counting down.
TCATTGAGACACCTAAAAAAGGCCCTGACTCTGACCTCCTGAGCATAAAAAAAATCAGGAAAATATATGGAAGATAGATATCCGCACCGCGAAATAGAAAAAAAATGGCAGGAGTTTTGGCAGAAGAGCAAGCTGATGAAGATGGCGCCTTCATCAGCCAAGCCGAAGTTTTACTGCCTGATGATGTTTCCCTATCCTTCTGCTTCCCTTCACGTCGGCCATGGCAGAAACTACATTATCGGAGATGCTGTCGCCCGGTTTATGAAAATGAGAGGCTATAACGTTCTTGCTCCTATGGGCTGGGACGCCTTTGGCCTGCCGGCGGAAAACGCCGCTATCAAAAATAATGTCCACCCCAAAGATTCTACCGCCAATAATATTAAAAAAATGAAGTCCCAGTTGTATGAATGGGGCGTTCTCTATGATTGGGGTAGAGAGATAAGTTCATCCAATCCGGATTACTATAAATGGACACAGTGGCTTTTTTTAAAACTTTATCACAAAGGCCTGACTTATAAAAAGGAGGCCTCTGTCAATTGGTGTCCCGGCTGCCGGACGGTACTGGCTAATGAGCAGGTAATAAACGGCGCCTGCGAGAGGTGCGCTTCGCAGGTGAAACAAAAAAAGCTTAAGCAGTGGTTTTTTAAAATAACGGATTACGCCCAAAGACTGCTTGATGACCTGGAGCTTCTTAAGGAGTGGCCTGAGCGTGTTAAAATAATGCAGAGAAACTGGATTGGCAGGTCAGAAGGTTCTTTTATCGATTTTAAGGTTGAGGGTATGAATAAAACTTTAAGCTGTTTTACTACCCGGCCCGACACTATTTTCGGCGCTACCTATATGGTATTGGCGCCCGAGCACCCTTTTGTGGGGGAGATTATCAAGGGCTCGCCTGAGAAAGTAAGAATTAATGATTTTTTAGAGAAGATAAAAGGCCAGAGTAGTTTTGACAGGCAGTTTGGGCAGGTTGAAAAAGAGGGAATCTTTAGCGGCAGGTACGTTATTAACCCCGTAAATAACGAAAAAATACCCCTTTGGATAGCCAATTATGTCCTTTTTGAATATGGTACCGGAGCCGTAATGGCTGTACCCGCTCACGACCAGCGTGATTTTGAGTTCGGCAACAAGTACAACCTGAGTCTCCAAGTCGTTATTGATGATCCCGGCTGTGATCTGGAGGCCTCCTCAATGAGTTGTGCCTTTGAAGGCGAGGGTGAATTAGTAAACTCGGCGCGGTTTAATGGGACAGGTTCAAAAGAAGCTAAGGAAGAGATTGCCCTCTGGATGCAGAAAAACAATATGGGCAAAAAAACCATAAACTACAAATTGCGCGACTGGCTTATTTCAAGGCAGAGATACTGGGGAGCTCCTATCCCCATAGTTTACTGTGATAAATGCGGTATTGTGCCGGTAAAGGAGGAGAATCTGCCGGTTGAACTGCCGCATAGCATTGAGTTTAGGCCAAGCGGCGTATCACCGCTCCAGGATAATAAAGATTTTATTAATACTGCTTGTCCTGCCTGCGGCGGCCCTGCCAGGCGCGAAGTGGATACCATGGATACCTTTGTTGACTCCAGCTGGTATTATCTGAGGTTTTTGTCGCCTGATAACGCGGAAAAGGCTTTTGATGTTGAGATGGTAAATAAGTGGCTGCCGGTTGACCAGTATATCGGAGGAGTTGAGCACGCCATTTTACATCTTTTGTACTCGAGATTTATTACCAAGGTTTTTTGTGATATGGGTTTTGTCGGCTTTAAAGAGCCCTTTGAGAGGTTATTTACTCAGGGTATGATTATTAAGGACGGGGCCAAAATGTCTAAATCCAAAGGCAACGTGGTTAGCCCGGATAAATTAATCGCGGACTATGGGGCGGATACGGTAAGGGTTTACACTTTGTTTATCGGCCCGCCCGAAAAGGATGCCGAGTGGAATGACCGGGCGGTTGAGGGCGCCTGGAGATTTTTAAATAAGGTATGGAAGACAGCCGGTTCTCTCCTCAAAAGCGCGGCGCCGGAGATCAGGGACGAGAAGCTTATTAAGAGGCTGAAGAAAAAGTCCAATGAGGTAATCAAAAAGGTAACTTTGGATATGGAGGGTTCCTTTCACTTTAATACGGCCATTAGTTCCATTATGGAATTAGTTAATGAGATAAAGAGCGTGATGGATAAACAGGCAAAGATTGACATTGAATCAGGTTATTCCAATGAAGGCAAGAAAGATTATAAAAATCTCAAAGCGGCCGTTGAATCAACGGTTATTCTTCTTTCTCCCTTCGCGCCCCACATAACAGAGGAGCTCTGGCAGGCCTTAGGCAATAAGGCGAGTATTTTTGAAAAGAAATGGCCCGAGTATGACGAGTTAATATTAAAAGAAGGTTTTATCCCCGTGATTATACAGATTAACGGCAAACTTCGGTCAAAAATAGAGCTGGCCAGAGGGTCCGACGAGGCCAGCCTGAAGACGGCCGCCCTAAATGACGAAAAGATAAAAAGTTATCTTAAGGGTAAAGAGATAAAAAAAATAATTGTTATACCCGATAAGCTGGTCAATATTGTCCTTGTGTAGATTTTTGAGAGGTTAAAGTAGAGGCCTATGGCGAGGTTAAGCTGGAGTGGCTAAGCGGGGCGCGCAGGTTGATGGATAAAGAAACTATCAGCAGTGAACAGAAATTTGATAAAAATACGCGGCCGGGTGTCTGGCATTTATTCAAGGTAAAAGGAGAGGTGATAGACTGGCAATGGTAAAACGCTTTTTATGCTGGTTTTTTATTATTTTTACGGGTTTAAGCTTTTGTGTCTCAGCTTTTGCCGTTACAGACAGGCAGCTATTGACGCAGGGCCAGGAGTACTTTGACAGCCAGAAGTATGAAAAAGCTATAGCCGTTTTTCAGTCATTAATTGAAAAATATCCTGACAGCGAATACGTGCCTTACACCCTATATGGGCAGGCTTTGTCTTATTTAAAAAGTGCCAACTATAAAAAAGCAAAGAGCAGATTTCGCAGAGTGCTCAGCAAGTACGCGGATGAAAAAAATTTAGCGGCTGATTCTATGCTGGGTCTGGCCGAATGTTACCGGAAGTTAGGGGAGTATAATTTAGCCATTTCCGCCTACGATAAAATTTACAAGAAGTATCCGGACAAGCGGGCGGAGGTCAATATGGGCAAGGCCTGGACATTTTATGAAAAGGGCGATATGCATTCGGCGGAGCGCTGTTTTCAAAAGTTGATTAAGTCATCCTCTAATCTTGAATCACTGAAAAAGATTTATATTCTGGGCACTATGTATAAGGAGCGGGATGACTATAAAAAAGCGGTTGAGATTTTTAAGAAAATTCCCACTGTTTAATCAGCACCGTATTCATCGCAACATGATCAAGTTTAGTTTTGAGCAACTGGCCAACCTGCCGGAAACAGATGCTCCCCGTATAATTATGGCGCCGATTGTGTCCCCGCATCCGCCGTTTGTGTTTGGCCCGTATGGTGAGGAACTGGAAAATAATCGCAAATTTGATTTTTCCGACGGCAGTCATTATTTGTTTCTGGAGGGCGCTTCACGCT
>DAOVNW010000102.1 GCA_030630095.1 Candidatus Omnitrophota bacterium | reverse complement strand
TTAATCCTTACTACTTAATCCTTAATGCTGGATAGTGGTGGGCAGGGAAGGATTCGAACCTCCGTAGGCATTGCCAGCAGATTTACAGTCTGCCCTCGTTGGCCGCTTGAGTACCTGCCCCACAAAACACTATTACCTAATTAAACTGGAGCCGGCGAGAGGAGTCGAACCCCCGACATCCTCATTACAAGTGAGGTGCTCTACCAGCTGAGCTACACCGGCACATTTTTTTAAAAAGAACTATATTTTTCTTATCGCTTCAGGAATACATTCCAGAAGATTAGTAGCTATTAGACTTACCTGGCCGTTTTTAGCGGCCGCCAAATCACCACTTAAACCATGAAGGTAAACACCTAATTTTGCGGCTCCGTACGGCTCTAACCCTTGAGCTATAAAACTCACTATCATCCCGGTTAAAATGTCACCGACACCGGCGGAAGCCATACCGGGATTACCGGTTGTGTTCACGTAATGATTACCTTCTTTATCAACTACAACCGTCTGATGTCCCTTTAAAACAGTTGTCGCATTATATTTCAAAGAAAACTTTTTTGCAAGTGTTATTCTATCAGTCTGCACTGCTTGAGAATCTATATTGCAAAGACGGGCCATCTCTCCCGGATGAGGTGTTATTATTACATCCTTTTTGGCTTCTTTAAGTAAGGAAACTTCATCAGCTATGCTATTAAGCGCGTCCGCGTCTATAACCATAGGAGCATCTATTTCCTTGATAAGTTTTTTAATAAGAGTTTTTACCTGAGGATGAGTTGTCATTCCGCAACCAAGAGCTACAGCGTTGGCCTTTTGGGTGAGTTCACATATGCCCGCGTAAGCATTAGCACTAAAAGTGCCCTCCTTCGTTTCTTCTTGAGGATTAGTAATAACTTCAGTTAATTTTACTTCCATGCTATTGTTTAAGCTCTTAGGTATGGCTAAGTTAACTAAGCCGCAACCGGAAACAAGGGCTGCTTGAGAACATAAATATGCCGCCCCACTCATACCTGTGGAACCGGCAATAACTACTACTCGCCCATAATCACCCTTATGGGTATCTTCTTTTCTTTCAGAAATACTTTTATAACTATCTTTCATATCTTTTCCTTTACTAAAATGCAACTGGCCACGGCATAATATTTAGTATGTGCCATAGAAATAGAAATATCTTTAATGCCGTTACTACTCTTAAGCTTCTTAATAAAACCGTGAATTTTAACGGATGGTTTTCCGCTCACCAATTTGGAAACTTCAATATCCTTCCATCTGATATACCTTCTGGTCCCCTGCCCAAAAGCTTTAAGTACTGCTTCTTTAGTCGCGAACCGAGCCGCTAAGTGCTCATATTTCATTTTTTTGTTTTTCGAATACTCTATTTCACTTTTAGTAAAAATTCTATTGATAAACTTATCCGGCCAACGCTTAACAGCCTTTTTAATTCTCTCTACTTCAATTAAATCTATTCCCGTCTCAATTTTCATAATGTAATCAGCTTTTTCATTTCACTTACAGCCTCTCTTAATCCAACAAAGACAGCTTCAGATATTATAGAGTGCCCTATATTAAGCTCTTCTATTCCCTTAATTTCGGCAATACGCCTAACATTTTTATAATTTAACCCGTGGCCCGCGTGAACTATAAAGCCGCTGCTTAAACCCAAACCGACTGCTTCCTTGATTTCCTGTAGATATCTATCTTCTTCGTTGGAGCTTGAGGCATTTGAATACTCTCCGGTATGCAATTCTATCGCCTCTGCTCCGGTCTGTTTTGAAGCTTCTATCTGATCAGCTCGCGGATCAATAAACAGGTTTACTATAATATCATTAGTTTTTAAATCGTCAACTACTTTTTTGATTCGTTCAAAGTTAGAAATAACATCAAGGCCGCCTTCGGTGGTTATCTCCTGTCTGTTTTCCGGTACCAAAGTAGCTTGGTCGGGTTTTATTTTTAAAGTGAGTTCAACAATCTCGGGATTAACGGACATTTCCATATTAAAGCGCGTGGTAATAATCTCACGCATTTTAAACATATCGCTCTCCTTAATATGCCGTCTATCCTGTCTTAGATGAGCCACTATGGAATCAGCTCCGGCCTTCTGGGCGATTTCAGCACCTTTGATGGGGTCAGGCTCAAAAATTTTTCTGGCTTCTCTCAGAGTTGCTATATGATCTATATTAACACCAAGTTTGGGCATTTATTCTTCTCCGATAGAATTCCTGATAATAGCGCCTAATTCAGCTGCCATCGCTTCAATTCGTCCTTTGCTCTTACCTTCAATCATCACTCGAGCTAAAGGTTCCGTCCCCGAATACCTTAGAAATATTCTACCTGAAGCGGATAACTCATTTTCAAATTTTTTAAGGCAATCATTTAAGCCATCTATTTCTTCAAAGCTCTTCTTTTCTTTTACTCTGACATTCAAAAGAACCTGGGGGTACCTGTGGTATAAATTCGCAAGTTCGCTTAGTTTCTTCTTAGAGTCTTTCATCATTTTAAGAATCATAAGTGAAGTTAGGATACCGTCTCCCGTAGGATTATTATTCAAATAAACGATATGGCCGGATTGCTCACCGCCAAAGTTATACCCGTTATTTAGCATGCATTCCACAACCTTTTTATCACCCACTTCAGTTCTAACCACTTTTATATTATGGGGTTGCAGAGCTTCTTCCAGGCCCATATTGCTCATCACAGTAGCTACAACCGTATTCTGATTAAGATTATTATTTTGAGATAAATATAGCCCTAACATAGACATAACATAATCACCATCCAATATATCGGCTTCATCATCAATCAAGACAACCCTATCTCCATCTCCATCATAAGAAAACCCGACATCCGCCTTATGCTCTTTAACAGCTTCTGAAGTTACATCAGGATGCTCACTACCGCAGTTTAAATTAATATTGTGCCCATCGGGTTCATTGTTTATAACATGCACTTCGGCTTTGAGTTCTGAGAAAATTGCCTCCGCGATATCGCTGAGAGCCCCATGCGAACAATCAACTACTATACACATTCCTTCTAAATCAGCGTAAGATAATGTCTTTTTGGCGAATTCAATATAATCTCTTAAACACTTACCATGTTCCTCTTCAATTAAAAATTCAGGCGATTTCCGCTTTTTTTGGTTATCCGGATTATCTTTTATTTCAAGGGCCGCTTCTTCAATTTCAAGCTCTTTATCATCCGCCAGTTTAAAACCATCCATCGCGAAAAGCTTAATACCATTATCTTCACTTAAATTATGCGACGCTGATATCATAATACCTAAATCTACTTTATCTTTCCTGGTTAAATATGACAAAGCGGCCGTTGGAAGAATTCCCAAACATTTAACCTTAATGGGAAAACTCTCAAGCCCTTTTATTAAAAATGACTCCAGGGCATCACTTGAAAATCTGGTATCTTTGGCGATATATATCAGTGGATTTTTTTTATTTGAACAAATGATTTTACCAATCGCTAAACCAATTTTTTTTACGAAATCCTCTGTGAGAGGAAATTCACCATATTTTGACCTGATGCCGTCTGTTCCGAAAAGTTTTTTCATCTTAGGCCTTTCACTCTTGGCTCTGGCGGCTAACAACTTTTACTTTGCAATCGGGAGCCTTAAAAGCTAGTCTCAGATAATTTGGCAGGATTACTTTAACCGGTAAAAAATAATTCCCGGCTTCTTTAATATTTGTTATATCAACAAAGGCAATAATATTTTCCGAAATTAAAATTTCAATATTATCCTTAGGGCCCTCAACAATCAAATCGACAAATTCCGGCTCCAGGGAAACATCATAATCGCCGATAATCACTTTTTGGCCTTGCCTCAAGATACTTATTTTAATATGATCAACAGGTTTTCTCTCAAATTTATACTTAGAGTTTAACTCAGCATTAACAAACAGCCAAAGCATAGCCGCTAAACATAAGGATAGTATTTTTAAACCCAGGTTATTAAGACACCACTTCTTCATCTAAATCATCCTCCGCGTGGTCATCAAGTTGATGCTTCAAAGATTTCATTCTTTTCTCAGGACCATATAATTTATCCAGAGACTTACGCAAACTGTTTTCATCCAGATTGCGCGTCAGTTTACCGGCAACTGCTATAGATATTGAACCGGTTTCTTCGCTGACTACTATCACTACCGCGTCTGTTTCTTCCGATAAGCCCAAAGCCGCTCTATGCCTGGTGCCTAATGTCTTACTGACCTTAGGGTTTTCAATTAAAGGAAATAGACAACCGGCTGCCTGAATTTTGCTTCCCCTAATAATTAGGCCACCATCATGTAAAGGTGTATTGGGCATAAAAATAGTACCGATTAACTCACTCGAAATCTTACTTGAGACATGTATGCCGCTTTCAATATATGTCCTTAGCCCTATTTCTCTCTCTAAGGCAATAAGAGCGCCTATCTTTTTTCCTGAAAGGGCTATAACCGCCTTTACAATTTCATCAATTATCTTCTGATGCTCTCTGGAGAAAACTCCAAAAAACGGGCTCTGCCCCAATCTGGCCAACCCTCTTCTTAATTCCGGCTGGAAGATAATCAAAAAAG
>DAOVNW010000111.1 GCA_030630095.1 Candidatus Omnitrophota bacterium | reverse complement strand
ATAAACGTCTTTGTTCTGACACAACAGTGTGTCTTGAAAAATTTTGTCTTCTTCTATATCTAAAGTAAGTATTTGGTTATTTTGGTAACCATTTTACAGAAACTTTTTAAAATTAATTTGATACCCGGCAAGCACTGCCCGCACTATGCTTCTTTTGCCACTTTTCTACTATGCGTCTTTTAAATTTTACAACCATCACATGAGAAATGCCAAGCGCCTCTCCGGTTTCTCTTACAGTATAGCCCTCCAGTAAAAAAGAAAAAACTTCCTTTTCTCTCTTAGAAAAACCATTACTTTTTATTTCCTCAATAACTATTTTTCTATTTACATAGCTGTCGACAGGCTCCCTTTCTTCCAATAGGATATCTTTTAAAGTGCTCCCATCTTCATTTATGGGCTCTTCAAAACTTACGGCCGCTATCGCTTCCTTTTTCTTTCTCAGATAGTTTAAAAGATAGAATTCACAGCCCCTAACTATGTAATTATCATTTACACCTTCCGGCACGCCGTTTTTAAACTTATTCCACAAATGAATACACATTTCTTGATACAGGTCGTCCGCATCAGCAAAAAGCAGGCGCCTGCTATGTTTTCTGGCTATCATCTTCAGCTTTGGCTTAACTTTTTCATATAATATCTTAAAAAACATTTTCCTTACCTCAAATGACCCGTTATTTCTCATTACATCCTTTTTACCCGCGCAAGCCGAATATTTTGATATATCCTCCTTCGCCAAGGCTTCGGAGGATTATTCTCCTATCTTCATCCCCGCAGCCCGGCCTTCGTAGCCTAAGCTATTTCGGCGGAGTAGGCTAAACTGCGTGGTATTCGGCGAAGGAGAATAAAAAAAGACGCCCCCATCAGCAGGCTCAGCTGATAAAAAGGACGTCTTTATCCTGTTTTTTCTTACTTTGAATGAAAAATGAAAAAGGCGTTTTAAAAAACGCCTTTGTATCTTTCTTTTTAAAGTACTATCTTTGTACTTTAACTCTACACTAAACTATACACTATTAATTAATTCCTGTCAAGTTTTATTTTTTTGATAAATTTTTCATATCCTCACTTAGTATGATTGCCTCCGATATTTCCTTCATAGTCTTACGCCTGTCCATACTGTACTTTCTAATTAGATCATAAGCCTCTTTTTCGCTCAGGCTTCCCTGCTTCATTAATATTCCCTTTGCCCTTTCAACCGTCTTTCTTGTTTCAAGTTCTTCTTTGATAATTTCAGACTCAACAACCAGCCTGAAATTTTCAATAACAACAGCCGCCTGGTTAGCTACTGACTTTAAAATGTTTATCTCATTCTTAGTAAAGCTATGGCGTTGCGCCGTATAACTATTTAAGACCCCGATTACTTTACCTTTAAAGATAAGCGGCACGCTAAGCAGAGAGTAAAGATTTTCTTCCTTAGCAATATCTCTGTTTATATAACGTTTATCTTCGCGCACGTCAAGAACTGTAATGTGCTTTCCCTCTTTAGCTACCATGCCGGCAACGCCTTCGCCCACCTTAATGTTCGGCTTTTTATTATAAGTCTCGCTCACCGACTGTGTGGCTTTAATCACCAGCTCTTTGCCGGAATCACTTATCATCATCAGCGAGCATATCTTTGAACCCATAACCTCAGCTGTCACGGTTACAATCAGCTTCAAGATATCATCTAAATACTGATCGGATATTACAGCCTCACTTATAGTGGTCAGAGCTTTAATAATCTGTTTGCTATTTTGGTTTTTTTCCGATGCTTTTGCCATTTTATAACCTTAAAGTATAGGTAAATATTTATTTATTTCATAAGAAGTAACTTGAGTTCTGTAATCATCCCATTCTTTTGATTTATTATGAATAAACCTGGTAAAAATATGGTCTCCCATGGCTTCTTTTACTATCTTACTCTTTTTAGTTTCATTTAAAGCCTCAAAAAGATTAGTCGGCAATTGTCTTAACCCGCGATTTTCTCTTTCTTCAGCTTCCATAGTATAGATGTTAGGCTCTACCGGAGCAGGCAGTTTATATTTACCCTTAATTCCTTCTAATCCGGCGGCCAGCATAACTGAAAAAGCCAAATACGGGTTGCAGGCCGGATCAGGGCATCTTATCTCAGCCCGGACAGCTTTCTCGCTACCCGGCTTATAAACAGGTACTCTTATAAGAGCAGTCCTGTTTTTATGTGCCCAACTAATATAAACAGGAGCCTCAAAACCGGAAACCAGTCTTTTATACGAGTTTACCCATTGAGCTACCACAGAGGATATCTCTCTGGCATGTTTGAGCTGACCGGCAATAAACATTTTAGCCGTCTTAGATAAGTGATCTTTATCATTTTTATCGAAGAAGGTGTTCTTGTTTCCGTTAAAAAGTGACTGATGGACATGCATGCCCGAACCACAAACACCGTGGATGGGCTTAGGCATAAAAGTAGCGTGGACGCCCTCTTTTTGGGCAATCTCTTTTACCACCATCTTATAGGTTACCGCCGCGTCCGCCATAGTAAGCGCGTCAGAATATCTTAGGTCTATTTCGTGCTGTGAAGGCGCGACCTCATGATGAGACATCTCTACGGCAACACCCATCTCTCTTAAAACATCTACTGATTTTCTCCTAAGATTATTAGCTAAATCATTAGGAATTAAATCAAAATAAGCACCGTCATCCACAATATCCGGGCTTTTACTATTTGTAAAATAAAAATATTCAAGTTCCGGGCCGACTAAAAACTTATAACCCATCTTTTCCGCTTTCTTAAGATTTTGTTTTAATATGTAACGAGGATCCCCCGCATAAGGTGAACCATCAGGATTTAAGATATCACAGAACATTCGGCCTATAGGTTCGTCCTTTGACTCCCAGGGTAATAACTGAAGTGTTGAAGGATCCGGCATAGCCACGATATCCGACTCTTCAGCCTCGGCATAGCCGGTTATAGAGCTTCCGTCAAATCCCTTACCGTCTTCCAAAGTTGTTTTAAGCTCATCATCGGTAATCGTAAAACATTTTAGAAAGCCTAAAATATCGGTAAACCATATCTGAATATGCCTGACTTTTTTTTCTTTGACTATCTTTAAAACTGTTTCTTTTGATTTAGCAGCCATTCGACTCCCCCTCTTTTTTCTCAAATACGGAAACCGGTAGTCTTTTATGCTCCGATTTCTTACTTAACATCCTGACTTTATCTATAATTTCCTGATTAACAGCTGGTTTACCTGCATTCTCCATAGAAATAATTGCCTCATCAAGCTCTTCATAGCTCATACCCAATTCACCTTCATCGGTCTGCCCTTCCCATAAGCCCGCAGTCGGAGTTCTCTCTATAATATCTCCATGTATCCCCAACTCTTCCGCTAACTTTTTAACTTCAGTTTTAAGGAGATTACCTAAAGGCAGTATGTCCACTCCTCCGTCTCCATACTTTGTAAAATAACCGACTGTCAGTTCACTCTTATTCCCTGTTCCGGCTACCAGACAATTAAGCTTGTTGGCAAAATAGTATAAAACCATCATTCTCAATCTCGGCTTAAGATTAGCCTTAGCCATCTTACCCGCCGGGGGTAGGATACCGGTTAATTCATTATACGCGGCATCAAGAGTTACCGTTTCCGTCTTAATGTTAAATCCCTCTGTCAGAAGATTAACAAACTTTTCATCCTCTAAATTGCTTTCACAGGGCATAATTAACCCCAATACGTTATCACCTAAGGCCTTTTTGCATAATACCGCTACGCAGGCAGAATCCAGGCCGCCGCTCAAACCCAGCACAACACCTTCCTTGCCGGCCTCTTTTACCTGATTTTTAATCCAACTAATTAAATCTTCGCTTAAACTCATTACCTTCTACCTTATTTAAAGAATATACCGCATATAGGACATCTTAATCTTTATCCGAGTTATTGTCAATAAAAATCCCACTGCGAATTTTTACCGCAGTGGGATTTTCAATTTTACCTTTATTTTAGTTTTACCCTTAAAAAGACTCTCTCATTCTGTGCCTTTTAAGCGCTTCCTCCCTGAAGTTTTTAAATTGCTCTTTCTGTTCAGGTGTTAAAAGATTCGCGATTTCCCGCTCTGTCTCTCCTTTAATTGCCTGCATTTTCCCTCTGATAGCTTTTCTTATCTCCTGCATTTGAGAGCGCTTAGACTGCAGTATCTTCTTAATTTCTTCCTTCTGCAGGGACGTCAAATCACACTTTTTGGCTAATATCCGCATAAACATCTTACCATCTTCCTGTCCCAGTTTTTCCTGATGGGCTCTTGCCATAATACGCTTGGCTACTTTGGCTTTT
>DAOVNW010000168.1 GCA_030630095.1 Candidatus Omnitrophota bacterium | reverse complement strand
TATCCCACTTTATCTTCTCGGTTTTCTTCTCCACTAAACGGCCTTTTATATCTTTCACCGTCACTTTTTTTTCATCCAGCACCGCTACTTCATAATCATCAAGATAAATAACACTTCTGGTATAAGTTAATATGGCCGGCACATCACTGGCTACAAAGTTTTCTTCCTTGCCCAGGCCGACTATCAAGGGACTGCCGCACCTGGCAGCTACTACTCTGTGAGGTTCATTTTTGCATATAACGGCAATGGCGTAAGAACCCTTCAGTCTTTTTATGGCGGATAAAACAGCCTTCTCAAGACTGCCTTTATAGTACTTTTCTATCAGATGAACGATGACTTCTGAATCCGTCTTGGAAATAAACTTGTGGCCTTCTTTTTTTAAGGCGTCACTTAATTGTTGGTAATTCTCAATAATACCGTTGTGGACAAGCGCAATCTCTTTCCTGCAGTCTAAATGAGGGTGGGCATTTCTGATAGTAGGCTCTCCATGAGTAGCCCAACGGGTATGGCCTATGCCGACTGTACCTGAAAAGTGTGCTTTATTTAAAGCGGAATCAAGAAATTCGAGTTTGCCTTTTCTTTTGGCGGTGATAAGCTTGCCTCTTTCTGATATGGCAACTCCCGCGGAATCATACCCGCGGTACTCAAGCCTGCGTAACCCGTCAATTAATACGGGAATTACCTCTTTTTTTCCTGCATATCCAACAATTCCGCACATAAGCCCTGAATGATTTGGCGTCCCCAAGGGGATTTGAACCCCTGTCGTCGGATCGAAAATCCGATGTCCTGACCAGGCTAGACGATGGGGACGTAAATAATAGTTTAGAGTTTTGGTGAGCCGCCCAGGACTCGAACCTGGCACACCCGCCTTAAAAGGGCGGTGCTCTACCGGATGAGCTAGCGGCCCGCTTAAATTTCCCTTATTTCCGTCTGCTTCTTCTCTAAAATACCATCCATCTCTTTGGCATATTTATCGGTTAACTCTTGAATCTTATCATGAAATTTAAACTCATCATCTTCTGTAATATCACTGGAATTTTTTGCTTTCTTTACCTTTTCGTTGGCATCTCTTCTTACAGCCCTAATAGCAACTTTCCCCTCTTCAGCCAGGGATTTAACAATCTTAACTAAATTCTCCCTTCTTTCCTGTGTCAGCTGAGGAACGTTGACGCGAATTACTTTGCCGTCATTATTGGGGGTCAGCCCCAGGTCAGACTTAAATATTGCCTTTTCAATAGGCTCAACAGAAGAAGGATCCCAGGGTTGAATAATGATTAATCTGGCTTCAGGAGTAGAGATATTTGCTAATTGCTTTAACGGAGTCTGACTTCCGTAATAGTCAACCTTAAGCCCTTCCACCAACGACCTTGATGCCCTTCCGGTATGAATGGCAGAAAACTCTCCCTGGGTAATCTCCAGAGTTTTCTTCATTTTCTGCTCCGCTTCCTTCATTATCTGATCAACCATAATCTTCTCCTGTTTAACTATTTAATAAGAGTGCCTATTTTATCACCCATTATTACACGCCTGATATTACCTTTTTTAAGAAGATTAAAAACTATAATCGGCAGTTTATTGTCCATGCAAAGACTGACCGCCGTTAGGTCCATTACTCTTAAGCCCTTTTTTAAAAATTCTATATACGTTAATGAATTTATCTTCTTTGCCTTTTTATTTTTTTTAGGGTCATGAGTGTAGACACCATCGACCTTGGTAGCCTTCAAAATAATATCAGCATCAATTTCTATAGCTCGTAAAGCCGCGGCCGTATCGGTAGTAAAATAAGGATTACCTGTTCCTGCCGCAAAAATCACAACTCTCTTTTTTTCAAGATGCCTTATCGCCCGCCTTCTGATATACGGCTCAGCCAGTTCATTCATCTCTATAGCCGTCTGAACCCTGGTGTTAACTCCGAGCTTTTCAAGACTATCCTGCAGTGCCAATCCGTTTATCACGGTAGCCAGCATTCCCATATAATCTGCCGTTGAACGGTCTATGCCATCTTTTTTCGAAGCCGGAATACCGCGAAATATATTGCCGGCACCAATAACAACTGCCACATCTACCCCTAAACTCCTTACGCCCTTCACCTGCTTGGCAATGGAGATAATGCTTTTCGGATCTATACCATAACCTTTACTGCCCTGAAGCGATTCCCCGCTTAACTTAAGCAGCACTCTCTTAAAAACCGGTTTCTTCCTAATCGGCATCTTTGGGAAGCCTCTCTCCTAATTCGTACCTGACAAATCTTTTTATAACAATATTCTCTCTTATCTTGCCTACCATGAAATTTAGATAATCATGAATCTTGAGCTTATCATCTTTCACAAAAGGCTGCTCCAACAGGCAAACTTCTTCGTAGTATTTCTGTATTTTACCATCTATTATCTTCTCGATGACGCTTTCCGGCTTATCCTTTATCTGCGCCCTGATTATTTCTCTCTCTTTTTCAATCTCTTCAGGTGCGATGCCCTCCTTGCTAACACATAAAGGATTGCTGGCCGCTACTTGAATAGCTAGATTCCTGGTAAACTCCTTAAAATCATCGCACTCGGCCACAAAATCAGTTTCACAGTTTACTTCAATGAGTACGCCGATCTTGGCATTGGTATGCAAATAAATTTCTATTCTTCCTTCTTTGGCAACTCTGTCCGCTTTTTGACGGGCCATCAAAAGTCCTCTTTTTCTTAAAAGCACCGTGGCCTTATCTATATCGCCGGCGGCTTCAGTTAAAACACTTTTGCATTCCATAATGCCGGCGCCGGTTTTTTCTCGTAATTTTTTTATGTTTTCAGTGGTTTTCATTCTTCGTCCTTTTTAATTTTGGCTGATATGAAATAATTAGCCTTTTGAAGGTGATTCTTTTTTCTCTGTTTTGGCTTTTGCGCGTTTTGGCTGGATTTTATCAGGGGCTTTTTTGCTTGGCTTTTCTTCTTTTTTGGCCTTCTGCTTCTTATCCTTCAAT
>DAOVNW010000164.1 GCA_030630095.1 Candidatus Omnitrophota bacterium | reverse complement strand
CATAAGGCACAATGCAGTAGGAGCAGAAATTATTACAGCCCTCCATAATAGTAACATAAGCTTTGACTCTTTTTGTCTCATCCCTAAAGTCGTGGTTTTCTCTGTCAGCAGGCCTTTGTTTTTCATCAACCGCCACAATCTTTTTTTTATTTAAAATAATATCTTCTAGATAATCCGGAATCTGATATATATGATGCGGCCCGCAGACCAGGTCTACATAAGGCAAGTCCTTCAATATCTTCTCCTTATGAGCCTGCGCCATACACCCAATCACCCCAATTATTTTACGCTTCTCGCTTCGCGCTTTACGCTTCCCCAGCATTCCCACCTGCCCATAAACCCGCCTTTCCGCGTGCTCCCTCACACTACAAGTATTAAAAAGCACAATATCCGCCGACTCCACATCCCCCGCAGCCAAAAACCCCCTCTCCCGAAGCACCCCCCGCAATATCTCAGAGTCGTAGTCGTTCATTTGACACCCAAACGTCTTTACATAAAGACGTTTGGGTGTCATGTCCGAGTCGCCGTGGGGTAAATGTTTCACAGAAAGATTTACCCCATACGCTTGACGGCCGGACGCATTTCTACTTTTCTTAAGGTCATTACTCATCTACCCGCGCTCCCTAAATGAGCACATCGGTTATGAAATCCCGAAGGTTCGGGATGAACATAACTAATACATGCGAATTTATAATATCTTATCCAATCTTCTACCCGCAACAAGCATTTCTTTTTGCAATCTCGTCAAAGATTTAATCCTTTTTTCCATCAAAAATGCTTTCTTAAAATACCTGTATTTTTTCTTCCATACCAATTTTACAGGCAGCTTCGCGCGTGTATATTTTGACGCAAGGCCCGCGTTATGGCGTTTTATCCGCTCATCTAAACTATTCGTATACCCAGTATAATACGTTCCGTCATCACATTCAAGGATATAAACAAAAAACTCGCCACTGCGTTTAATCTTTCTTTTCATATTTTAAGTATAATAACCGCCGCGAAAAAATACATTATAATTATACCTCCAAAAACAAACCGCCTCAAGATAATTCTTGAGGCGGCGAACCGGCATTGCTTCCTTTGTCCTTTTTTACTTTATTTTACTTATGTCAAGATTCAAGCCCGGCCTCTTTCAACTCATCAATCGTCTCTCTAACAATACTATCCATTAACTCTTTTACGGATATAATCTTTTTCACTTTTGTAACGTTGCTCCCCGCGAATACAACCGCGTTATCCAGGTCACCGCTTATAGCCTTAAATAAGGCCTCGGCTATGCAATACGGAGCAATCTTAAAATCACAAGTCTTAAGACATCGATAGTTACATTTAACAGGCATTCTTTCGCCATGCATTATTCTATCAATAAATTTCGTCCTTATTACTCTTCCCGGCATACCAACAGGACTCTTTATAATAACAACATCTTCTTCCCCGGCCGCAAGATATAGCTCCTTAAATGCATCTGCTACAGAACACTCAAAGGTAGCAACAAATCGAGTCGCTATTTGCACGCCCTTTACTCCCAATCTAAGAAATTTAGCAACGTCTTTGCCATCAAATATCCCCCCCGCCGCTATAACCGGTATGTTCACATCCAATCCTTCGTATTCCTTAATCACTTTCAAAACATCTATTACTATATTCTCAAGTATATTCTCTTTATGTGATTCTAATTCCTCAAATTTAAACCCTAAATGTCCGCCTGCCAATGGACCCTCCACAATAATGGCATCCGGTAAACGATTGTAACGTTTCTTCCAGGCCTTGACTATAATATTCAATGCTCTTGCTGAGGAAACGATTGGTATCAGCTTAATTGAAGCATCTTCGGCAAATTCCGGCAGTCTCAAAGGCAGGCCTGCTCCTGAAATAATGAAATCAGCTTTTTCTCTTACAGTAGTTCGTGCCAAATCCTCATAATTGGTCACAGCTACCATTATGTTTACCCCTACAACTCCTTGAGTCAATTCCTTAGATTGACGTATCTCTCTTTGAAGTCCTTCTCTCGAGGCCTTAACAAAATTTATTTCATTCTCCGGGGTGCCATAGCCAAGACCTACGCTTGCTATAGTTCCTGCTCCCCCGCAATTTGCCACTGCACTGGCTAAGGAAGCGGTAGATACCATAACTCCCATGCCCCCTTGAATAATCGGTATTCTCATTTCTAAATCGCCGATTATAAGTGGTTTCAATACTTCGCTCTGCATATTCGCTTCGCTCAGTACTCCCTTTGGTCGCTCAGCACTATGTTTATTAGGCATAATTAATTAGATACATAAATAACTTAAGGTCTTCTATTGCTAATTCTATATAATCCTTTATATCAGCATCGGAGAGACACAAAGGAATGCTCTTATACTTTTTGAAACTCCATAAGATAAATTAACGTGAGCCCTTTCTACTTACAAAAAGACATTGCTAAGCAGAAAGGGCTCAGGTTAATCTCCTGGTGCGGACTCAAGGCCCTTTAGATATCGATAGTAATCACTGTCGGTTGTTAAGATTATAGTAGTTTTCTCATCAATCGTTTTTCGGTATGTCTCTAATGTCTTTAAGAATGAATAAAAGTGAGGATCCTTATTATAAGCATCAGCATAAATTTTGGTTGTCTCGGCATCCGCCTTTCCTCTGATGCCCTGGGCCTTGCGGTAGGCCTCGGAAGTAATCTGCTTTAATTCTTTGCCCATCTGGCCTTCAATCTCAGCCCGCTTTCCCTGACCTTCAGAGCGATATTGTTCAGCGGCCCGCTTCCTCTCCGCGATCATCCGCTCATAGACCTTTCTTCTTACCACTTCAACATAATTAATGCGCTTGATGCGCACATCGATTAATTCAATGCCATATTGGGGAGCAATGACCTTGGCTTTTTCCAAAATCATACCGGCCAGAACTTGACGTCCTACCTTAATCTCCTCTAACGCCTCTTCGGTAACTACGATCTCTTCTTCCTCTTTAGTCTCGAGGATACGATTAGTATTCCTGATTGCTTCAACAAGGAGATGGCTGGCAATGGCATCGCGCGTAGCTGAATTGATGATATTATCTAACTT
>DAOVNW010000191.1 GCA_030630095.1 Candidatus Omnitrophota bacterium | reverse complement strand
TTCTCCATAGGCAGCCGGTCTTTATTCATTACCCTTATCCCATTCGACACGGCTATTCCGTAAACTTTTTTGCGAAACAAAACGGGAACAATAAACCTTTTTATATCCGGCTGACAGCTCGAAATTTGCGCTTCCTTCTTCTCAATTGCCTTTTTTACATCTCCAGCTATTACTCTTTCACACTTGGCTGATCCCGCTTCCGTTGATTTTCCGATACCATTTATGTGGCAGAAGTCACTCGCGCTTTCACCGTTAACCCGGTAAAAAAACAACTTCAATCCGAAAAAGACGTCAAAAAAAACACTCAACTCCTTTATAATCTTTATGTCGCCTAATTTTGATACATCAATAAGACTATTCATTTTTCTCGATTCATTTTCTTTTTTTGTAGTTTTCATTGGCCAGTAACCGTAACGGGCGGGAAGGCACGAAACTCCTAAATTATAAATCTTCCATCAAAAAGGCCTTCTCTTTTAGAGAAGACCTTTTTTTGTCAGTATAGAACCGCCAGCTTCATTAAGAATTGACTTCATATAAACAAACCTCTTAATGTCCATACAAACTTTTTTTAAAAGACTCAATCTTACTTACGCGCTAATCACTGAAGTAAATGTCATCTATCCAGATTGTCCCTTCCTTCCGGCTGGCAATTCTGTCTTCAAAAACAACAACAAACTCCGAAAGAGATGAAAGATTTGTCAGGCCCTCGAAGTTTTCTAAAGGAACTTCCACCTTCTTCCAGTCAGCGGTCACTCCTGTAATATAATACTCCCCTTTTTCTCCCTCATTGTTTTTTAGCTCTATCTTAAAAACCGTGGTATCACCCTTAACCCACAAAACAAGCTTGGTGTGGCCGGTCGTGTCAAAGCCGTTTAACTTTGACCAGTAGCCGTTGTAGGCTGGGTCGGCAGAATCTACATCGTAGTTCAGCCTCATAGAAAAACCTGAATCACCGTGTTTTTCAGCTGAATCATAAATATCTACACAGCACTGTGAAAAATCTGTCGGCTGAAAATCAAAAACCCCGCTGTCTCCACCTAAAGCATTAGGCTTTGAGCCGGTATTAAAATTATCAATGTAAACTTCCTGAGCCCATACTTGAGTCGCGCCCACCATTACAAAACCGCCTATTATGAAAACTAATAAAACTACTTTCCTCACCACATACTCCTACTTTTAACTCCGTTATAAAGGAATACTATCACAACATACCTAATTTGTCAACTTATTCTCCTTGCTCTTAGCGGGTAATTTTTTGTTATTCTAAAAATTACACTGTGTTCCTTCTTGTCCTTAAAAGCCGGAATAACATTGCTGCTATGCACCTTGCCGTCAACTATTATTTGATCAGGCCCATCATACTTAAATATCTTAATATTATATGTAGCCCCTCTAAAGACTCTTTTTACGGAACACTCTCCCCAGTCATCCGGCAGGATCGGCTCAATCCTCAACCCGTCATATTCAGCTCGTATGCCCAGAAGCCACTCTATGCCCACCTTAAAATACCAACCGGCCGAACCTGAATACCAGCTCCAGGCTCCCCGGCCGAAATTTTTAGAATCCGGGCCATCTACGTTACCGCAGGTCACGTATGGTTCTACTTTATAAAAGTCCGGCTTCATCCCTCTCTTAATAGGCATAAATCTATTATACAAATCCCACGCCTTGGCGGCACGTCCGGCGACAACCTCAGCGATAATCGCCCAACAGGCAGCATGAGTATACAAACCGCCGTTTTCTCTCGCGCCTGGCGCGTAGCGGGACAAATACCCTATCTTGGCGTCAACCTTAGAATAAGCGGGAAAGAAAAGAATCGGCCCGTATTCACGATAAAGATACTTATCAAGAGACTCCAGTACTGTCTTCAGCCTGGCCGGGGGAATTATTCCGTTAATAATAGCCCATGTCTGGGCATTCAGAAATATTTTCCCTTCCTCCCGCGTTTTACTTCCCAGAACAATTCCATCGTCTCTGGTTGCCCTTATATACCACTTGCCATCCCAGGCATGTTCGTTTATATTGTCTTTTAGCTTTTTCGCTTCCTCTTTAAACCTTTGAGCAACCTTTCTTTTATTAAGTCTGGTTAATAAAACCGACCACTCAGAAAGTATTCCGCACAAAAAATGCCCCAACCAGACAGACTCACCTTTCCATTTGTCACCGGCGCGGCAAAGGCCGTCATTCCAGTCACCTTCTCCGAGAAGAGGCAAGCCGCGGGGGCTTAATCTGCTAAGGCTTTTATCTATAGCCTTAAGGCAATGATCATATACCGAAGTTTTTCTATTAGAGTCAAGATAACCAACCTTTTCTTTCAGGAGGTCATAATCTGCCGTCTCCTTCAGATAATTAATAGTTACAAAAGGCAGCCATAATAAATTGTCGGTGATGTTGTTTTTAGCGCCTATGTCATTAAGGGGATTCCACCAGTGCTGCACCATGCCGTCTTTAAATTGATGTGAGGCATTAAGCAGAATTTGCTTTTTTGTCAGTTCAGGATTAATGGTCAGGAAAATTTGAGAATCCTGAAGCTGGTCTCTATAACCAAAGTCGCCTCCCACCTGATAATAGGCCGATCTGCCCCACAATCTGGAAGAAATGGTCTGATATCTTAACCAATAGTTATTAAT
>DAOVNW010000029.1 GCA_030630095.1 Candidatus Omnitrophota bacterium | reverse complement strand
GGATAAGGTAAACTGCTGGCAGGCACTATTAATAGGAGGCGCTCAGGCTCTCGCTTTATTGCCGGGCATATCAAGAAGCGGAATGACTATCTCTGCCGGCCTGCTTTCGGGTATCAATCAAGAGAGGGTGGTAACTTTTTCATTTCTTCTTTCAATTCTAGCTATCAGCTCCGCGGCCTTTTTTGAAACCTTAAAGCAGCCTGTTTTATTCAAAACTCTTAATCCGGGTATTTTAACGGCGGGAGTCTTGACTTCTTTCGCCTTCGGGCTCTTGGGCCTAAAGATAGTAATAAACATTGTTAAGCGTAAAAAACTCCATTATTTTGGCCTGTACTGTATTGGCGCGGGCATACTGGCAGTAATACTTTTAAGTAATTAATATGTGAGTGATTACAGTTACCCTATGAATGAAAAGCAAAAAAATGAAATATTAGCTGTTCTGCTTTTGGCCGTTTGTGTATTGAGCCTGGTCAGCCTAATAAGCTATGACCCTTATGACGTAAGTTTTAATACATCATCTGTAAATCTCAATACGTCAAATCTCACAGGGCGCATAGGCGCGTATTTTGCCTGGGCAATGTACCTTATCTGCGGATACAGCGCCTATCTGGTGCCGGCTCTTGCCGCAATCTGGGCGCTGGGTAAATTCACCTCCATTCTTAAACAAAAGGTTTACTTAAAAATATTCGGAACCTTGATTCTTTTTATCGCGTCAAGCGGCCTTTTAAGCCTGGTCTACAGTAATAATGAAACACTCAGGATAAAAGCGGGGGGCATTACAGGCCTTGTGTTTTCAGACGTTCTTTATCGGTACTTTGGTTCCGTCGGTTCGTATATAATTACTATCACACTACTTATACTTTCACTCCTTTTGGCTACTGAATTTCTAATACTCCCTCTTCTTAAAACCTTTTTTGATAAAATCACCTCTTTTAAGAAAGGCGGTATGCCCAATCTTGAGACTGAAAAAAAGACGCCCCTGATAAACCTTAACGGCAAAATAAAAGAAAAGCCGGCGGCAGCGCGAAAAGACGAGAAGGGTTGGCTTTTCAATAACAAATCCGCGATACCCGCGTTAAAAAAAGGCGGCATAAAAATAAACCAGGCCGCTAAGGCGCGGGCTAATGAGCCGCTTATTAAATCTCAGCCGCTCACCGCGGGAAGCGGTGGTAATTATAACTTACCACCCATTGACCTGCTCAAAAAATCGCCTTCAACGCCTACAGAAGACTCCCGCCAGAGTTTAAAAAATCAAGCGGCAATTTTAGAAAATACACTCGCTGATTTCGGCATTGAGGTTAAAGTGGTTCAGATAGATAAAGGGCCTGTCGTAACAAGGTATGAACTCCAGCCGGCAGCCGGCGTTAAGGTACAGCGGATAGTCACTCTCTCCGATGACATAGCGCTGTCAATGAAAGCTCTAAGTGTCCGCGTAGTCGCGCCTATTCCGGGAAAAGACAGGGTGGGAATAGAGGTACCTAACAGCGAGATGAGTGTTGTTAATCTCAGAGAAATAATAACCTCAGAAAAGTTTACTATCGCGAAGTCAACACTTACCCTGGCTTTGGGCAAAGATATAGCGGGAGCGCCGGTAGTGTGCGATCTGGGCATTATGCCTCACCTTTTAATCGCCGGTACAACGGGCTCCGGTAAAACGGTTTGCGTAAACAGCATAATCATCAGTATGCTTTACAGGGCAACGCCGGATGAGCTTAGGTTTATTATGGTTGACCCCAAGATGGTTGAATTGGCTCCCTATAACGGCCTGCCTCATTTATTGTGCCCGGTAATTACCAGCCCTAAAAAAGTTTCAGCCGCTTTAAACTGGACTGTAACGGAAATGGAAAACAGGTATCAAACTTTTGCCCGGGAAGGGGCAAGAAACATTGAAATATACAACAAAAAGGTAGAAAAGGATAAAAAACTTCCTTATATAGTTGTTATCATTGATGAGTTAGCCGACCTGATGGTTGTGGCTTCACAGGAAATAGAAAACTCCATCACCCGGCTGTCTCAGCTTTCCAGGGCCGTCGGAATTCATATTATCCTGGCAACCCAGCGGCCTTCAGTTGACGTAATAACCGGTGTAATCAAGGCCAACTTCCCAACCAGAATATCTTTTAAGGTAGCTTCAAAGGTTGATTCAAGAACCGTACTTGACGCGAACGGAGCGGATAAACTTATCGGCAGGGGAGATATGTTATTTTTGCCCCCGGGTACCTCAAAGTTAACCAGGGCTCAAGCCCCCTTGGTAAGCGACGAAGAAATTGAAAAAATTGCCGGCTATATTAAATCACAGGGAACAGCTTCATATAACGAAGCTATTCTAAAAGAGCAGGAAAGAGTATCTTCTTCCGGAGCCAGAAGCCTGAAGAAAGATGAATTATATGACGAGGCAATAAACGTCATACTCGAAAGCAGCCACGCCTCTGTGTCAATGCTTCAAAGGCGTTTGGGGCTGGGCTACACCAGAGCTGCCAGGCTAATCGATGCTATGGAGGCCGAAGGTATAGTTGGGCCTTATAGAGGCAGCAAGCCGCGTGAAATTATAGTTAACGCCGAAGACTATTTACGTAATAAGGAAGAGGAGTAGAGGGCATGTCAACGATTGGACAAAGACTGATAGAAGCGCGAAAAAGAAACGGGTGGGAAATTGAGGATATCTATTTAAAGATAAAAATCAGCTCAAATGTTTTAATAGCCCTGGAACAGGATAAGGCGGAAGAGATTATTGACGCTATCTATGTCAGGAACTTTTTAAAGCAGTACGCGGACTTCCTGGGGCTCGACGGTGAAGCTTTACGCAAAGAGTACATTCAATCTCATTGCCCCAAAAAAAGCGAACCTCCATTAAAGGTGGTTATCCAAAACCCTAAAGGAAAAAAATTCAGAATTCCCCGTAAATTGCTCCTTAAAACAGCTTTGGGTATTATATTAATATCCTCTGTTTCAGGCCTGATCATTTATGTAAGGGGGCGCAAGGAAATGCCTCCGTCTCCTCAAAGACAAACATCTCCTGATAACCTCCAATCGGCTATACCAAGTGAAAAGGAAAAACTTAATTTAACAATAGTTACCAATGCTAAAGCATGGATAGAGATAAGAGCGGATGGTGACACTATTATGCGGAATTTCCTTTCCAAGAAAAGCAGAGAAACGTGGCAGGCGGATAACTGCTTTGAAATCACCATCGGAAAGCCGGAAGCTGTAGAACTTTTTCTAAATCAAAATAAACTAACAATACCTAAACATAAGAGAATTAAAAACATCAAAATTGACCATAACGGTATTCATTTCTAAAAACGCTGTTTTGAATCTGCCGGACAACGCTATAAACTAATGAATGAAAAAATATACCTTCTTAGCCTGGGTTGTGCCAGAAACCTGGTTGACTCCGAGGTAATCCTCGGTATTCTCAAGGACAATAACTATAACGTTACTTATGATATAGACAAGTGCGATGTTGCCATATTAAGCACCTGTGTTTTCATAAAAGAGGCTAAAGAAGAGTCCATTGAATACCTCCTTGACCTTGTCAGGCTGAAAGAAGAAGGAAAAATAAAAAAAATTATAGTTACAGGCTGTTTTTGCCAGCGCTACCCTGAAGCTATAAAAAAAGAAATTCCGCAAGTTGACGCCATAATCGGATTTGACCGGTACCTTGATATACACAAAGCGGTAAAACTGGTTCTCTCAGGCCGCAAGCTCTTCTGGGTAACAAAGGAACCGTCATTTATCTATAACGATAAACTACCCAGAGTTCTACTTTCACCGCCGCATTTTGCCTATGTTAAGATATCAGAAGGATGCAACCATAGCTGCTCCTTTTGCGTTATTCCGGGTATAAAAGGCCGCCTGCGGTCCAGGCCAATTAACTCCATACTGCGTGAAATTGAGAATCTTACCTCAAGGGGCGTGAAAGAGATTATTCTTATAGGGCAGGATACAACCGCTTACGGCGTAGATATTTATAAAAAACCTCACTTGGCGCGCCTTTTAAAGGAGATATCCGAGGCGGGTAAAATGAAATGGCTAAGGCTTCTTTACGGGCATCCGGCCTACTTTAATGACACGGTCATCTCCTGCTATGAAAAATATGATAAGATCTGCCGTTACATTGACCTGCCTTTACAGCATATAAATAATAAAATACTTGGGCTTATGGGCAGGCCTCAGAAAACTAAAGATGTAATTAAACTAATTAAAAAAATTAGGCAAAGAATACCGGGTTCAGCCATAAGAACTTCTTTTATCGTGGGTTTCCCGCGGGAAACTGACAAAAATTTTCAGGAACTGATTGACTTTGTTAAAGAGATTAAATTTGAAAGGCTGGGTGTTTTTAAATACTCAAAAGAAGAAAATACGCCTGCTTATAACTACAAGGGGCAGGTGCCTGAAAAGAAAAAAGAGGCCAGATATAGGGAGTTGATGCTTATCCAGCAGGACATCTCCGAAAAAATCAACAGCCAATTTTTAAATAAGCGCCTTAAAGTGATAATAGACAAAAAGGTTGAAGGTGAGCCGGAACAGTATTTAGGGCGCACAGAATACGATGCTCCGGATGTTGACGGGCAGGTCTACATAAAGTCAGGCAACCCGCGTATAAAACCCGGAACGATAATCAAAGTGCTGGTTAAAGATACCTATGAGTATGACTTGGTCGCGGATCATGTCAGATAAACGGCTTTTAGTAAACATTCCCAATGCTTTAACCTTACTGCGTATAGTATTGGCTTTTTTTGTACTATTTTTTTTAACGGCCAGTCAATCTCAAAAGGCCGTTTATTGGGGCCTCATGCTTTTTTTGACAGCCGCCTTTACCGACTACCTTGACGGCGCGCTGGCCAGAAAAAAGGGGCTGGTAAGCCGCTTTGGGCAGATAATGGACCCCGTTGCCGACAAACTGCTAATCATATTAACCTTATCCGCCTTCTGTTATCTTAGAATTATTCAGGGCTGGATGGTGGGCCTGATAATACTGCGTGAATTAATCATCACCGCTCTCAGAATACAGGCGCTTAGCGGCGGCAGAGTTATAGCGGCAAAAGACGCGGGCAAAATAAAAACATTTTTGCAGATGGGGGCAATTATGGTACTGTTTTTTGTCCTTATCTACACAACCGGAAACACCTTCTATAATTATAGCCAAGGGAACATGAAACGCGCTATTGACTACCTTATGCTGATTGTAGTTTTGGTCACTATTATATCGGGAGTTAGTTTCCTGAAAGAATACAAAAAAGTTAACAAAGGATAATTATGAAAAGTTTTGAAAAAAAGATAATTGACTATACGGCCAGCTGCGGCCATATCGGCTACATCCCTCTTGGGGGAGGAACGATAGCGGCCCTCGCCGGAACCATTCTCTACGCGTTTATCGCGGATTTTTTTACTACCTATCTAATAATTCTGATTTCAACGGCGGCCATTGGCCTCTTAATTACAAAAAAAGCGGGTGAGATTTATAAACAAAAGGATTCGCCTAAAATTGTCATAGATGAATTCAGCGCCAGCCTGTTGGTTTTTTTTATGATTCCCGCTGAGCTTAAATATTTAATAATCGGCTTTATACTATTTAGAATATTCGACATCACCAAACCCTATCCGGCGAACAAACTCGATGACTCCTCGTCAACCTTCGGCGTTATGGGCGATGACTTCGTCGCCGCCATTTACACCAACCTAATCCTACAAGCCATAAAAATTTTCTGGTAGAACAAGGGGTCAAGTCTTAACTTTGAACTTGAACAAGGGGTCAAGTCTTAACTTTGTGTGAACAAGGGGTCAAGTCTTAACTTTGAACTTGACCATTTATTCTTATAGTTTTGCCTCATAGAGTATCTTGTAAATAGGCCCTTTGCGCGTTAGCGTACTTTGAAAAAGAGTAACTTTATTAACTTTCATACTATAACATTTATCCAGTCCGGCCTTTTTAATCTTTTCTATCAATACTTTCTTTCCTTTGGAAGATTTTACTCTTCCCAGCGTAAGGTGGGGGGTAAATTCTCTTTCCTCCTTTTTTATGCCAAGGCCCTCAAGGCGGTTCTCCATATCCGCTTGCAGCTTTTTGAGTTTTTCATTGCCGTCTTTGATACCCAACCAGAGAACTCTGGGATTTTCCTTTTTAGGAAAAGCTTCAATATCAGGCAATAAGGACATCTTAAACGATTTATATAAAGCAACGGACGCATCTATTTTGCCGGTAATCGCTTTAACCTTTTTATCATCAATGTAACCAATAAACTTTAACGTAAGATGCAGCTTATCACTATCCGCCCACTTAACATCATACTTAGAACTTTGCAAACCCCCAATAAGCCCCCTCAATGCCTTCTTAAGAGAAGGAGAAAGAACAACAGCAACAAACAACCTTATTTTTTTCCTATCGGCTACATCACTCATAATATAAATTATAATTTAACAGCCACTCAAGGGCGTATCTGACGGCTTGCTCTTTGATTTTCTCTCTTGATCCTTTAAACAGGCGTTTTTTAACGTATGTTTTATTATTTTTAAAGGCGAGACCAAAATAGACTAATCCTACGGGTTTTTTAGTTGTACCGCCCCCCGGGCCGGCAATGCCGGTTACGCTTAAACCAATATCGCTTTTAATCTTTTTTCTTACATTTTCAGCCATAAGGGCAGCTATTTCTTTGCTTACAGCTCCGTGCTTTTCTACTGTTTTTCTAGGGACCCCTAACAGCTTAATTTTGGCCTCGTTTGAATAGGCAACAATCGTGCCCATAAAGCAGGCAGAGCTTCCCGGAACATCAGTCAGGGCATCTGAGAGCCCGCCTCCGGTACAGGATTCGGCAATAGATATAGTCAGGCGGCCATTTATTAAGCAAGAGACTGTTTTTTTAGCAAGTGGAAAAAATAAAGGTAATTTTTTCATATCCTAATTATAGCGATAAAAAAACTGGTGGTCAAGTTTAAAGAAGGACGCGTATAATCCCTCTAATTTTTGCTTTACAAAGCGGGGGATAGAATGTATAATAACTTTTTGTAACCATAGGGTATTATAACAGTTTATCAACTAAAATAAATTATAATCACATTAAATAAAGGAGAGTATGATATGGCAACCGCAAAAATCAAAAAAGAAGCCGCGCCTAAAACCGAGAAGGAAAAGGCGTTAGAGTTGGCCCTTTCCGCGATTGAAAAGCAGTTTGGCAAGGGTTCTATTATGAAGATGGGGCAACAAGCACCGACTGATATAGATTCCATCCCTACCGGCGCCCTTTCATTAGATATTGCTTTAGGTGTGGGAGGTATTCCCAGAGGCAGAGTTGTCGAGATATTCGGGCCTGAGTCAAGCGGAAAAACAACACTTAGCCTGAGCATTATATCCCAAGTTCAAAAACGAGGCGGGGTAGCCGCTTTTATCGACGCTGAGCATGCCTTTGATCCGGGATACGCCAAGCTGATTGGGGTTAATCTGGATGACCTGCTCATCTCCCAACCTGACACCGGTGAACAGGCCCTTGAAATTACAGAAACCCTGGTGCGCAGTAATGCCGTAGATTTAATCGTTATTGATTCAGTAGCCGCCTTAACCCCAAGAGCGGAAATTGAAGGGCAAATGGGCGATGCGCGCATCGGCCTGCAGGCCAGGCTGATGTCGCAGGCCTTAAGAAAACTTACATCCTGCATCTCAAAATCAAGAACAGCCGTTGCCTTTATTAATCAGCTAAGAGAAAAAATCGGGGTAATGTTCGGTAGCCCAGAAACAACCCCCGGGGGTAGAGCATTAAAATTTTACTCATCAGTCAGAATAGACCTCAGGCGCATAGGCTCCATTAAAAAAGGAGAGACCTTTATTGGCAACCGTGTCAGGGCTAAAATCGTAAAAAATAAAGTCGCGCCTCCTTTTAGAAAAGCTGAATTTGACATTATGTTTGACGAAGGCATCTCGCAAATAGGCAGTATAATCGATGAGGCCGAAAAGGCGGAAATAATCAAAAAAAGCGGCGCCTGGTATATTTATGAAGGAGAGAAAATAAGCCAGGGAAGAGAAAAAGCAAAACAATTCTTAAAAGAAAACCCTAAGACTCTTACTCAAATCGAGAAAAAGGTTAAAGAGGCTCTAAAAAAGCAGAGTTCATAATAAAAGAGAAAAGAAAATGAAAAATAAGTTGAAGGGCGGGAAGAGCGTTTTTTTTATTTTTATATATATTTTTATCGGGTTTATTTCCGGTATTTTATTGAGCGCGAATCTGAAAATTAACCCTGAAACTACGGCCGAGACGAAGGAAATAAAAACCAGCAACGATTATACAATAAATGGCTTCAAAGCCATTGAAAACTCCTTTGTAAAAATCGCGGAAGAAGTTGGGCCCGCTGTAGTGAGTATTACCACTGTACAAACAAAAAAAGTCGGGCGGCAAAGAGATTTTTTTCAGAGTCCCTTTGGTAACGATGACTTTTTTAATAAATTTTTCGGCGATCACTTTGGGAGTATGCCTGAAAGGGAGTATAAACAAAGCGGCCTTGGCTCTGGCGTCATTATCGATGAAAAGGGTTACATACTAACTAATGAACATGTTATAGGTGACGCTGACGAAGTAACTGTAATCCTTCCCGACAACCGGGAATTCAAGGCGGAGATTATGGGAACTGACCCCAGAAGCGACCTGGCAGTTATAAAAATAAACGCCGAGAACCTGCCGATAGCCAAATTGGGAAACTCGGATGAGGTTAAAACCGGCCAATGGGCCGTTGCTATCGGCAATCCCTTTGGCTTTTATCTAAAGAGCTCCGAGCCAACCGTTACCACGGGAGTTATCAGCGCTTTGCACCGCCAACTGCCTCATGATCCGGCGGGAAACAGGCTATATATTGACTTAATCCAGACGGATGCCGCGATAAACCCGGGAAACAGCGGCGGCCCCCTGGTAAACCTCAATGGTGAAGTCATCGGTATAAACACGGCTATCTTCTCATCCAGCGGCGGATATCAAGGCTTAGGTTTTGCTATACCCATAAATACAGCTAAATTTATCCTGAACAAACTTATAAAAGGAGAAGATATTGAATACAGCTGGCTGGGCGTCAGCGTACAAGATGTAACTCAGGACTTGACGGAGTATTTTAATCTAAAAAGTAAAACTGGCGCTATTATAATTAAAGTGCTTCCGGATAGTCCCGCGGAAAAGGCTGGTATCAAAGAAGAT